>CAYRNL010000085.1:0-2018 GCA_964425705.1 uncultured Dehalococcoidales bacterium | reverse complement strand
CAGATTAAGGTTCAGATAGAGGAAACTACCTCTGACTTTGACCGGGAGAAACTCCAGGAAAGACAGGCGAAGTTAGCCGGTGGCGTTGCTGTAATCAAGGTAGGTGCCGCCACCGAAGTTGAACTCAAGGAGAGGAAGCACCGCGTTGAGGATGCACTATCAGCAACACGGGCGGCAGTGGAGGAAGGCATCCTGCCTGGTGGTGGCGTTGCCCTGCTCAATGTCCTCCCCATTCTGGACAAACTGGAGGTCAGTGGCGACGAGGCAACCGGGGTTAATACCATCAGGAAAGCTGTAGAGGAACCACCTCGCTGGATTGCCATAAACGCTGGTAAGGATGGGGCGGTAATAGTGGATGCTATTAAGAAGAGCCCTGCCGGAGTCGGCTACGATGCCGAAGCTGACGAATTTGGTGATATGGTGAAAAAGGGTATCATTGACCCGATGAAAGTGGTAAGGTCAGCTCTGGAAAATGCAGCTAGCATCGCCTCTATGGTCCTGGTCACTGAGTCACTGGTTACCGATATTCCGGAGAAAGAAAAAATGCCATCAATGCCGCCCGGCGGCATGGGTGGTATGGAGGGAATGTACTAATCAACCCCTGACATATTGAGTAAAAAATAGCCGTAGCCTGCTGGCTACGGCTATTTTTATAGCTTCAGGAGTTCACCTAAAGGTTTATCGCTGGCAACAGGACCAACCACCGCCAGGCGGAGCTGTCTACCCAGCAACAACTCTTGGGCTAACTGCCCCAGCTGCTCAGTGGTGATGGCATCAATAATGGACACCACCTGGTCAAGGCTGAGGATGCGTCCGGTAAGGATTTCCTGTCCCCCGAGCCAGCCTGCAACACTGCGACTATCTTCCATCCGTAGTAGCAGCCGCCCCTTGGTCAGCTCCTTTGCCTTAACTAACTCGGCTTCGGGGATTGCCTCCTTAAGTAGGGAAAGCTGCTCCAGTATAGCCTTAATGGCTACCTCAAGATTTTTGGGCTGCACTCCGGCATAAATAGTGATTGAGCCTGAGTCAAGAAGGTGCTCAACATAGCTGTGAATACTGTAAGCCAGCCCCAGCTTATCCCGAATCTCAACAAACAGGCGACTGCTCATCCCCTCACCCAGGATAACATTAAGCAAGTCAAGGACAAAGCGCTGGGGGTGGAGGAGAGACAAGCCGGGTAGTGCCAGACAGAGGTGGGCCTGCTCGGTATCCTTGGTCTCAATTCGCAGTTGCTGTGCCAGTTGTTCTTTATGAGGCAAATATCCGGGGGGAGGCTTCTGGTTAGTCCATTTACCCAGGCTTTGGCTAACCGCATTGACCACCCTCTGATGCTCAATGTTACCGGCGATAGCCACCACGGTGTTACCCGGTAGATAGTGACTCTGCAGGTAATCAAGCGTAGTCCCTCTGGTAATAGCAGTCACTGATTCCACATTGCCGGCTACATCGCGTCCTAAAGGATGGTCAGGCCATAGAAGCTCATCTATAAGCATATTAACCCGCTGTGGCGGTGAGTCCCGGCTGGTATTAATCTCATCAATGATAATCCGGCGTTCCAGTTCCATATCCTCAGCATCAAATCTGGAATTGAGTAGCATATCGGTCAATAAATTCAGAGTTAGCGGGAAATGAGATTGCGCTACCTTACACCAGTATAAGGTTAACTCCCTATCGGTGGCTCCGTTAAGGATTCCTCCTACCCCTTCTATTGTCTCCGAGATTTCTCTAGCAGTGGGACGCTGATGAGTACCCTTAAATAACAGGTGCTCGATAAAATGAGAGACACCCGCCTCAGAAGCAGTCTCATACCGGGACCCGACACCAATAAGGAAAATAACACACACCGAGCGGGCATGAGGCATATTGCTGGTTGTCACCCGTAATCCGTTATTCAGCGTCGTCTTGTGGTACAACTATTCTCCTCTTCATTTAGTATTAGATATTCTAAAGGTATTCCCGATTGGGTGTCAATTTGGGGTGTTTAAGAGGGGCGTTAGCCCCTCTTTCTAATATCCCTC
>CAYRNL010000084.1:0-2215 GCA_964425705.1 uncultured Dehalococcoidales bacterium | reverse complement strand
CGGCAGCTGCCTACCAGCTTACTTATAGCCTGAAGCGGATGTTTCTAATCGCTGCTGGTTTTGGTGTTCTTTCCGGCTGGATGGGTCTTCTTTTCTCCTACCTTTTCAATATTCCCAGCGGAGCGACCATAGTAGTTACCTCCTCGGTAATCTTCATGATAGCGGCTATCTTCTCACCTAAAAAGAAGGTAAAAGGCTGGCAGCAAAAATTACTGGTGGGGGAGGGGCAGTGATTCGGACATATTTCAACCAGAGGGCGGCTGTCTGGGATGAGACCAGCTCGGAAAGGGATAAGGCCAAGCTGAAGCGGATGGTCCAGCGTCTGAGTATTGAGCCCGGTTCCACCGTGCTTGATGTGGGCAGTGGCACCGGTGTCTTCCTTCCCTTTCTATTAAGTCGGGCGGGTAAGAGCGGACGATTGATTGCTCTGGACTTCGCCGAGGAAATGTTAAGAAAATGTCGGGCTAAGGACTTTGACGGCAATATTGGATACCTTCACGCCGATATAACCAGTGTGCCTTTGCTTGGCGGGGTCTTTGATGTTGTGGTGTGCTATTCCAGCTTTCCCCATTTTCAGGATAAGCCGAAGACTCTCAGTGAAATTAATCGCATACTTAAGCATGGTGGCAAGCTATTCATTTGCCATACCTCCAGCCGCGATAAAATTAACCAGCTCCACCGCCAAATTCCGGCGGTGGAAAACGATATTATTCCTGACGAGCATAATATACGTATAATGCTGTCAGTGGCTGGGTTTACCAATATTAAGATAGACGACAGTGATGACAGTTATCTGGCCAGTGCCAGAAAGCCCAAGTAGAGGTAGAACTCTCTATTGAAAAAGCACTGAAGGAGGTGACATAGCATGGGGATAAATATAGATATTAAAACCTTCGCCTTTTTCGCGGTAATAACTGTCACCCTTTACGTGGTTGCTCACATTAAGGGCATAGATGCCTTGCAGGTCTTAAAAAAGGGTACGTTCAATATGATTGGAGTGCTACCTATCTTGGTGCTATCATTTTTGATTGCAGCCACGGTAATCGAGATGTTACCAACGGACTCCATTGCTCGTTGGATGGGCACAACCTCTGGCATAAAGGGTTTACTTCTGGGTTGCGGGCTTGGTGTAGCTACCCCGGGAAGACCATTCGTGGATTTTCCTATTGCCATGGCTCTCTTAGCTAAGGGTGCTGGGATTGGCGCAGTAGTGGCGATGCTCGTCGCCGGCAGGCTCTGGGCCTTTCAAATGCTTCCATTCGAGTTGAGTATCCTTGGGCCAAAAGTTACCGCAGTGCGTTGGCTGGCAACATTAGTCTTCCCTCCCCTGGCAGGCTTCATTGCGCACCTGTTTTTTGAGAGGTTTTTCTGACAAGAACGAACTGATTCTACCCAAAGCGTCCTAGAGCAACTTGAGTATCTGCGGCTCAAGCTCAAGGCTGATGTCCAGGGCTTTGACAGAGTGGGTAAGGGCGCCTATAGAGATGGTATTGACCCCGGACATAGCGGCGGCACGGACATTGTTCAGTGTAATACCCCCTGAGGCTTCCGTCTTAACGTGTTCCGGGATGAGGCTTATTACACGGCGCATTTCATCCGGGGGCATATTATCCAGCATAATTATGTCGGCCCCGGCTGCTGCCGCTTCCTGTGCTTCTTCTACAGTATTGACCTCTACCTCAATGGTTAGCCCTTGAGGGGTGTTTTGTTTCGCCTTGGCAACAATATCCTTCAGACTCATCCCCAGGGCATGCAGTGCCGCCAGGTGGTTATCCTTAATCAGGATGCCATCACCCAGGTGGAAGCGGTGGTTTTGCCCGCCTCCCATCCGCACCGCATACTTTTCCAGCAGTCTGAGACCGGGGGTGGTCTTGCGGGTATCGGTAATCCTTACCCCTGTTCCCTGTGTTTCTGCTATGTATTGAGCTGTCTGTGAAGCAATGCCACTGAGTCTCTGCAAAAAATTGAGAGCTGTCCGCTCCGCTTTAAGAATGCTTATCACTCTGCCCGAAATGGTGGCGATTATGTCACTACACTTAACCTTAGCCCCATCTTTGACAAGCAAATCAACTTTAAGTGACGGGTCAACCCTGAGAAACAGCCTTTTGGCGACTTCACCACCAGCCAGTATCCCCTCCGCCTTAACCAGTAGTGATGCTTCCCCCTGGAGGGCGGGCGACATCAGAGTCTCGCTGGTTACATCACCGTGGCTTAT
>CAYRNL010000083.1:0-2305 GCA_964425705.1 uncultured Dehalococcoidales bacterium | reverse complement strand
GGAGTGTAGGTAAGAGAGGGGCTTCGCCCCTCTCTAAAATCTCTTCCCCCTCTCCTTAAAAGGAGAGGGGGATAAAGGGGGTGAGGTTATAGTAAATAACAATGATAGTTCTCATTCTGATTCTGCTTATTATTGTCGTCGCCGCCATCGGCGGAGCTGTCTGGTTTGCTCTCTATAGCCGGCGATTAGCTGCGGAAGGAGCAAAAGCAGGAAGCCTGCCCTTCCACTGGCGCCACATCATATTACCATCAGCCATCTTCCTTCTGTCTATACTCCTCGCTGTCTATTTCTACCGTCAACTCCCCACCGAGGTAGCTGTCCATTTTCAATTTGATGGTGCGCCCGATAAGTGGCTCAGCCGTGAGATAACCATGGTCTGGTTTCTTGTGCCCCAATTCTTCCTTACCCTGTTCGCTGGAGCCACCACCTGGGGAATAACCAAACTGAGCTTCCTCTTCAACCAGACAGAAGGCACCGGAGTAAAAGCGGAAAGAATAATATCATTTATGGGTAATATATTTGCCCTACCCCAGCTTATAATCTGCTTTGCAATGCTTGATATTTTCAGTTACAATTCATACCAAATACACATTATGCCGATGTGGATATTGCTACTGATTATTCTGGGGTTAGCCACCGTTATGCTAGGATTGTTTCTCGCTCTTGTTATGTCAACAATAAAGCGATAACCTGTTTCCCTACTTAGTCAGCGACCAAGGAGAAAAATAGTGACCGAACAGACACCAAGAAGAGTTGATATGGATAAGATTATTTCCCTGTGCCGACGGCGGGGGTTCATTTTCCCCAGCAGTGAAATCTACGGCGGGCTGTCCAGCTGCTGGGATTACGGACCATTGGGGGTTGAGCTAAAACGGAATATTAAGGATGCCTGGTGGCGAGCTGTGGTTCAGGAGCGTGATGACATGGTAGGTCTGGACACCAGTATCCTGATGCACCCCCAGGTATGGGAAGCGAGCGGACACATCAAGGGGTTCACCGACCCCCTGGTTGAGTGCAAGAATTGCCATCTGAGGTGGCGTGCTGATGATTTAGAGGGTAACTGCTGCCCTAATTGCGGTGGCGAACTTACCGAGCCTCGTCTGTTTAATTTGATGTTTAAGACCTTTATGGGACCGGTTGAGGATGAAGCCAGCGTCGTTTACCTGCGCCCCGAGACCGCCCAGGGAATGTTCATTAATTTCCAGAATGTGCTTAATACCACCAGAAAGAAACTACCCTTCGGCATCGCCCAGATAGGTAAATCTTTCCGCAACGAGATTACCACCGGCAATTTTATCTTCCGCAGTCGGGAATTTGAGCAGATGGAAATCGAGTACCTTGTCAAACCGGGCACCGATAAGGAATGGTTTGACTACTGGCTTGAGGAACGCCTTAACTGGTACACAAAACTGGGCATTAACAAAGAAAACCTCCAGCTGCGACAGCACGCCAAAAAGGAGCTGGCACACTACGCCAAAGAGTGCTACGACATTGAATACCTGTTCCCGATGGGGTGGGCTGAGCTGGAAGGCATTGCCAACCGCACCGACTACGACCTCGTGCAACATGCCAACTCCACCGGCAAAAGTATGGAATACTTTGATGAAGAGACCAAAGAGCACTTTATCCCTTATATTATTGAGCCGTCAGCCGGAGTAGACCGCACCGCACTGGCTGTCCTCTGCGATGCCTATGACGAAGAGGAAGAGGAAGGAGAAATCAGGGTATTACTCCACTTTCACCCCACTTTAGCCCCGGTCAAGGTAGCTGTCTTACCCCTAAGCCGCAATGAAAAACTAACTCCGCTAGCCAAGCAGATACATGCTGACCTGCGCCAGCGCTGGATAATAAGCTATGACGATGCTCAGAGCATTGGTCGCCGTTACCGCCGCCAGGATGAGATTGGTACCCCCTTCTGCGTCACCATTGATTTTCAGTCGCTTGAAGACGAGCAGGTAACCATCAGGGAACGCGACACTATGAACCAGATACGAGTCCCCGTCAGTGAGCTAAAGACAACACTGGCAGCCAAGCTTGGTACTCTCAAGCCGATGGATATTGTGTTGATTAACACTGGAGCGTCTGCCTATTATAGTCAGCCAGAGTGTGATAACATGGGTGCTGGCATGACGCGTGAGGCTACCTTGTGGCTGGGTACGCGTGGTTGCTTTTGTTAAACAGTAGACTAAGGAAGGGAGATAACGTGGCAAGAAATTTGATAACTGGCGGTATGGGACTTTTTGGAACCTATCTGGCCAGTTTTACTGCCCCAACCGCTGTGGGGTCATAGCCATCTGCCCCAATA
>CAYRNL010000082.1:0-2674 GCA_964425705.1 uncultured Dehalococcoidales bacterium | reverse complement strand
CCTGAGGCTACCATTGAGCGTCCTCAAAATCCAGAGCACGGCGACTACGCTTCAAGCCTGCCCCTGAAGTTAGCCCGGGCGACGGGGGTTAACCCGCTAGCCATAGCCAATGATATGGTTGGGCTTATGCTTCCCACCCCCGAGATTGCCAGTATTGTCGCCGCACCGCCGGGATTCATCAATTTCACCCTCAAGAGCGACTGGCTGACCCAGCAGGTGGATTCCATTCTTGATGTCGGTGATGCTTATGCCGATACTGACCTGGGGCGGGGTAGCCGGGTGCAGTTGGAGTTTGTCAGCGTTAACCCGACCGGTCCACTTCATGTAGGGCATGGTCGTGGTGCTATCCTGGGCAGTACTTTAGCCAATGTTTTGACTTCTGCCGGCTACAGAGTGGAAAAGGAATACTATATTAACGATGCCGGCAGTCAGATAGATGCCTTTGCTCGCTCCCTCTATATTCGTTATCAACAATGTCTGGGTGTTAACGCTGAGATCCCGGCTGATGGTTACCTCGGCAGCTATATGATTGACCTAGCCAAGGAGGTTGTTGCTGAGGAAGGAGACAGGTTTCTGGCTCTGCCGGAGCAGGAGGCAGTATCGCAGTTAGGCAAGCTCGGCTTGGGGAAAATGATTAAGCAGATAAAGAGTGACCTTGAGTTATTAGGGGTAAGTTTTGATGTCTGGTTCAGTGAGCAGAGCCTCTTTGGACAAGGACAATACCAAAAAGCAATGGCGCTGCTGCGTGATGGGGGCTATATCGGCGAAAAGGAGGATGCCACCTGGTTTATATCTACTGCCTTGGGCGAGGATAAGGACAATGTGGTGGTGCGTAGCGATGGTTCCCCTACCTATTTTGCCTCTGACATTGCCTATCACTATAACAAGTTTGTAGAGCGCAAGTTTGACCGGGTGATTAATATCTGGGGGGCTGACCACCAGGGGCATATATCCCGGATGAAGGCAGTAATCGGTGCCCTGGGCATAGACCCGGAGCGACTGCGAGTGATAATCTCTCAGATGGTTACCCTGCGCCGCGGTGAGGAATTGGTTCGTATATCTAAACGCAGTGGTGATATTATCACCCTGCGTGAGGTGATGGATGAAGTGGGTGTAGATGCCTGCCGCTTTTTCTTTCTCGCCCGCACCGCCGATGCCCAGATGGACTTTGACTTGGAATTAGCCAAAAAGGAGTCGCCGGAAAACCCGGTTTACTATGTCCAGTATGCCCATGCTCGTATCGCCAGTATTCTTCGCCTGGCTCAGGAGAGGGAAATTGACTGCAGTGGTGGAGATGTTTCCTTGCTGACTACCGAGCCGGAGCTTACCCTGATACGCAAGATGTTACTTTTCCCCGAGATTGTTGAGACAATAGCCCATACCCTGGAGCCTCACCACCTTACTTACTATGCCCAGGATTTGGCTACCGTCTTCCATAGCTTTTACAAGCAGTGCCGGGTCGTATCTAAAGATGTACCATTAACCAAGGCTCGTCTCAAGCTGGTAAAGGCAGCCAAGCTCGTTCTGGCTAAAACCCTTAGCCTTATGGGAATGACCGTACCAGAAAGGATGTGAAATGAAGCATCGCGTTTTTTCAGGAACTCGTCCTACAGGCAGACAGCATCTGGGAAACTACCTGGGAGCTTTGCAAAACTATGTTAAACTTCAGGACGAGTATGATTGTGTTTACTGCATCGTTGACATCCATGCTTTAACCTCACTGGAGGACACCAGCGGCTTGCAGACAAATGTCCACGAGATGATGCTCGACTGGCTGGCGGCTGGGCTTAACCCGGAGAAAAGCATCCTTTTCGTCCAGTCCCATGTCCCTGAGGTAATGGAGCTACATACCCTGCTGAGTATGGTTACCCCTTTGGGCTGGCTGCTGCGGGTGCCCACTTTTAAGGAGAAGGTGAAACTTCAGCCGCATAATGTAAACTACGGTCTGGTAGGCTATCCGGTTCTAATGACGGCGGATATTGTGCTTTATAAGGCTGAGTTTATCCCGGTGGGTGAAGACCAGTTGCCCCATATAGAACTAGCCAGAGAGATTGCTCGCCGTTTCAATAACCAGTTTGGTCAGACCTTCCCCGAGCCTGAAGCCAAACTTACTTCGTTCCCGTTGGTGTTAGGGCTGAATGGCAGCGATAAGATGAGTAAGCAGGCTGGCAATGATATTGAGCTGGCTATTTCCCCGCAGGAAACTCAAGAGCGAGTAATGACCGCGGTCACCGACCCGGCTCGTCGCTACCGTGATGACCCCGGTCACCCCGAAATATGTAATATTTATCGACTTCATGGGTACTTTACTCCGTCTCGGTTAGACGATATAGCCGAACAGTGTCGCTCGGCAAGGATTGGCTGTGTTGATTGCAAGATGCTTCTGGCGGAGGGAATTAACGCTGCCCTGTCTCCTTTCCGGGAACGGCGAGCGCAGTTAGCTGCCAACCCCAAGTATGTAACTGATGTTCTCGCTGATGGGGCTCAGCGTGCCAGGAGTATTGCCCGGGAGACCCTTAAGGAAGTCAAACAAAAAATGGGTCTTATATAGTTTACCTCACCCCTTCCAATAAATTCTAAGTTTAAAGGTGTTTTGGATTTGTTCAGGGTTTGGTGCTCGGGATTTAGGATTTCACAGGCTACATTCCCCTTAGATATTTGCTAGCAACCTACC
>CAYRNL010000081.1:0-2973 GCA_964425705.1 uncultured Dehalococcoidales bacterium | reverse complement strand
ATAAAATTCTTCCCCTTCCCCTTATCAAGGGGAAGGGGATACAGGGGATAGGGTTCTAAACAATCTTAATAAACCTTTTGACCACAGGTAACTGAGATGTTAAAATTGAGAAAAGGTTCTAGTTGATAAGGGTTTATAGATGTCAGGGCATTCTAAGTGGTCTTCAATTAAGCATCAGAAAGGGGTAACTGATGCCAGACGCGGTCAGCTATTCACCAAGCTAACCCGTGAGATTATAGTGGCTGCACGTGAGGGGGGTAGTAACCCCGAAGCAAATTTTCGACTGCGCATAGCTACACAGAAAGCCCGCGATAATAACATGCCCCTGGAGAATATAGAAAGGGCTATCAAGCGAGGCACTGGTGAATTAGAAGGGGTTAGCCTGGTGGAGCTGGTCCTGGAAGGCTATGGAACCAGCGGGGTGGCTATCCTGGTCAAGGCTCTAAGCGATAACCGAAATCGCACCCTGCAGGATGTCCGCAATATATTCTCCCGCCACGGCGGCAACCTGGGAGAAAGCGGCTGTGTCGCCTGGCTTTTCGACTCCAAAGGGGTGATTACTATAGAGACTGATGGTCTGGATGCCGACGAACTAGCTCTGGATGCTATAGATGCTGGTGCTGAGGATATTAAGGTAGAGGATAACTATGTGGAGATTTATACCAAGCCCGAAGAGCTGGAGACAGTCAGGGCAGCCCTGGAGCAGAAAAATCTACCCATAGCCTCTGCCGAGTTGTCTATGGTGCCCAAGACTATGGTTGAGCTTGAAGAGAAGGCAGCACTGCAGACGCTGAAGCTGCTGGACAAACTTGAGGAGCTGGATGAAGTCCAGTATGTGTCCAGCAATACCGACTTTTCCGATTCCATTTTAGAGAAGTATCGGTCTGGAGCCTGATGCTCCTCTAAAACCAGCTATTTGGTTAGGTAATGAGGGTTTTAGGCATTGACCCGGGCACAATAAGTATGGGTTACGGGGTTATTGAGAGCCGAGAGGATGAAATAACCCTGGTTGATTGTGGTGCCCTAAGCTGTTTCGGGCGCTCTCCTATCGGGGAGCGTCTGAGTTATTTATATGGTAAACTTATGGATATTATGGGACGCTACCAGCCGGATGAGGTAGCCGTAGAGCAGCCTTTTATGGCGAATAATGCAAAGTCGGCACTGGCAATAGGTAGAGCTCAGTCAATAGCCATTCTTGCTGCCGCCAATAATGGAATACCCACCTCCGAATACACCCCCACCCAGGTAAAGCAGAGGGTTGCCAATTACGGAGCCAGTTCCAAGGAGCAGATTCAGGAGATGGTCAAACTCCAGCTCGGGCTAGCCCAGGCGCCCCAGCCATCCGATGCCGCTGACGCCCTGGCGGTAGCTATCTGCCATTTGCGCCAAATTCACCTGGAGAATCTGTTAGCAAACACCAATGATGGAGTAAACAAATGATAGCCAGTCTTAAGGGGAAATTAGAATCGCTGGGTAGCGATTGGGCAATAATCAATGTTGGGGGCATTGGCTTCCAGGTGTATATGCCTACCTCCACCCTGAGCACACTGGGTGGCATCGGTAAGGAGGTAAGCCTGCACACCCACCTTTATCTCAGAGAGGATAACGCCGCCCTCTACGGCTTTGCTTCAACTGAAGAACTGGGACTGTTTCAAATCCTGCTCGGGGTATCGGGACTGGGTCCCAGGCTGGCACTGGCTATGCTCTCAGCGATGAGCGCGGAGAAGCTGACCATGGCTATTGCTACCAGCAGTTCTGATTTGCTAACTGAAATCTCGGGGATAGGCAAAAAGATGGCTAACCGCCTCATCCTGGAGCTTAAAGACAAGGTAGCCGCCGGCTGGGTAACCACTCCCGGGGCTCAACTAGCCGAGGGAAACACCGAGGTATTATCTGCCCTAACCTCCCTGGGTTACTCCGTTACCGAAGCCACCCGCGCCGCAGCCACCCTTCCCCCCTCCTCCGAACTGCCCCTTGAGGAAAAGATTAAGCTGGCACTGCAGTATTTCGGGGGAAGTGAGAGATAGACCGGGTTAATATTGCTGTCGATAGAGCTAGAACATAATTGAAGGGGGGTAAAATGGAAATAGAATACGGAGCCGAGGTAATAGACAAGAACGGTAAGTCGCTGGGCACGGTCAACAAGGTCATACGGGACTCCTGGACCAGTGAAATCAGCAAGTTCCAGGTCAGCACCGAGCATATAGAAACTGACCTTTTCATTTCGCCCGAGGATGTGGCAGAGGTAACAGCTAACAAGGTGAAGCTGAAGGTTGCCTTTGACTGAAGGTAAAAATTAAATATTGCGAGGGGCAAAGAAAGATGCCGTCAGAAGACGAGCAAACCAGAATGAAACGGGAGCAAGAACAGCGGATAGAAGCATTGCGGCAGAAATACCCCAATACCACCACCGACAGCTTCCAGAATGCCTGCATGCTCTGGGAACTATTCAGCAGCGGCAAGGGTTCCTGGGTGGTAATGGGGGCGGAGTTTGATGCGGAAAAGATAGCAGATTCGTTCAGCAAGACACTGGAACCCATCGCCTGTATGAATGTCGGGCTGGTTATCCAGGCGTTACTGGAGCAGCCCAACACACCAGCCGTAGGCTTCCAGGCTATGTGCTATGAGAAGGACAAAGAACTGATAAAGTCAAAGCTCCTCTCCATAGGCATCAAAGAATCCGAACTCTCCTGGACACCCGAATCAGAACACCGCCAAACCTTTGAGCAGTGGAAAGCAAATTACAGGGAGGAGTAAGGGATTTACTTTTACAGACAGAGGACCGGTGGCTCATCCTCTGCCTTATGGTATACCAAAGCTAGTAGCTTAACTTAACGACCATATGTCCGAGTCAGTTGATGACAGGCGATGCACAATACTTCGCAGTTGGACAAAGTGTCTGGCCCTCCTGCCACTATGTGATGCGCGTGCCATTGACCCCCATGTCGAGTGAAGGTTATTGGGCATCTTCCG
>CAYRNL010000080.1:0-3191 GCA_964425705.1 uncultured Dehalococcoidales bacterium | reverse complement strand
GGGGGATAAAGGGGGTAGGTTGCTAACAAATATCTAAGGGGGTGAGGTTTTAATAAACAAATCTCCTTCAGGCAACTGTTTAGAAATGACAGTCATTTTATCTCAGCAGGACATTTACCGGTTACTAGAGAAAAAACCACCCCTGATAGAAGGGTTGGGCAATCTTGAAGAGCAAGTGCAACCTAACGGTGTTGACCTTACCCTGCGTGAAGTAGCTCTAATCCAGTCGGCGGGTAAAATAGGAGTAACCAATAGCCAGAGGGTGGTCTCTGATTTAGCCCCGTTAGTATTTGATGGGCTGGATTTTATTGACCTGGTGCCTGGAGCCTATATTATTACCTACAACGAGATTGTCCACCTGCCTAACAACATTATGGCATTAGCCCGCCCCCGCTCCAGCCTGCTCCGCTGTGGGGTTACCGTAAACACGGCAGCATGGGATGCCGGCTATTCCGGTCGTTCTCAATCTCTGATGGTGGTCTATAATCCTCAGGGTTTTCGCCTGCAGAGGAACGCCAGAATTGTACAGCTTATCTTCTTCAAGCTCACCGGAAAAACACAGGGCTACCGGGGTATCTACCAGGGAGAAAATCTGTAGCTAATCCAGATAGCTTATTCGGGATGAGGGTCTCTTCTTAATTTCAACCTCTATGCCAGCTTCTTTAAACAGGTCAGTAAAGGCATTATCGTTATACTTACCAAAGCTGACATATCGCTTTATCTTGGCATTGACCAGCATCTTGGCACACAATATACACGGCGTGTGAGTGCAGTAAATAGTGCTTCCGGCGAGGCTAATGCCGTGGAGGCTGGCCTGGATAATTGCATTTTGCTCGGCATGGATACCCCGACATATCTCCTGCCTTTCTCCCGATGGTATGTTTAGTTCATCACGCAGACAGCCAAGCTCAAGGCAGTCCTTGGCGCCAGCAGGAGCACCGTTATAGCCCGTAGCCAGTATGTGTTTATTCCTTACCGCCACCGCCCCGACATGGTGGCGACGACAGGTAGAGCGCTCCGCCACCACCGAGGCTATCTTCAGAAAATATTCGTCAACATCGGGACGAGTTACTTTTTTCATCTCAACCGCGAAATAATCCTTTGGACTACCTTCCTCAGTTCTTTCAGGGGAATTTCGTTGATGATGGTGTAGTCAGCCACAGCAATGGGCCCACCCTTATTAAGATTTTCTATTTCTGCCTGGTCTCGGCTGGCAGCCTCTTCCGCTGTCAGTGGTCGGTTTGACCTGCTGCTCAGCCGGGCATACCTTGTTTTGGGCGATGCCCACACTGCAACGACACAAAATTTATCCCCGTAATAGGTCTTGAAAATGGTATATTCCTCCCAGGAATATAGCCCATCAATTACCACATCCGATTCCCTTAATGCTTCATCAATCCTGGGTAAGTTCAACTTGGCATAAGCCGACATCCCATACTTTTGCCTGATGTGCTCCCTGATGTAGCGCTCGTTTTCCTCATTTAGCTCCAGCCCCTGTTTCTTTATCTCCTCATCAGTAATATCCCCGAATCGTACCCGGGCAAACCCATTCTCCTCAAATACCCTGGCTACCTCCGATTTGCCCGAGCCGGTCATACCCACAATTGACACCAGCTTCATAATCTCACCTTCATACCTTTGTGGGGTTCATTATAAGAAAATAACCGTTAAATGACAATGGGATTGCTTATCAACCTCACCCCCTTAGATATATTGTTAGCAACCTACCCCCTTAATCCCCCTCCCTTAATAAGGAGAGGAGGATATAAATAGGAGAGGGGCTTCGCCCCTCTCTTGCTTATACTTCCCCCTTCCCTTACTAAGGGAAGGGGGTCAGGGGGATAGGTTCTAAACGAATATCAAAAAGGGTGAGGTAGATAAACAGTCCCTATATCGGTTAAAATGAAGCCCGCAGCAACCTGTGTTATAATTCGGCTGTACTAAAACAAAAAGGGATGTCTAAGGTTATTAATCTATCCAGTAAAATTGAAAAACAGCTACCCGCCGAGCTGGTTGACTTTATGCGACTAGCCGGTGAGGTGGCTCACCGTCAGGGGCAAAGCCTGTATCTTGTTGGTGGGGTGGTTCGTGATTTGCTTCTGGAAAAACCTAATTTCGACCTTGACCTGGTGGCAGAAGGCGATGCCGTAAGTCTGGCACAGCAGTTAGTCCAGATAAAGCAAGGAAAAGTACTAACCCACCCCCGCTTTCATACGGCTAAACTGCAGTGGGATAAATGGAGCGTTGACCTGGCTACCGCCCGCTCCGAGACCTATGTTAAGCCCGGCGCCCTGCCCAGAGTAAAGCCCAGCCCCATTGAGAATGACCTTTCCCGCCGCGACTTCACCATCAATACTATGGCTATCTGCCTTAACCCTGACCGTTACGGTGAACTGCTTGACTTCTGCGAGGGCAGGGATGACCTTGAGCACAGGCTTATCCGTATTCTGCACGAAAAGAGCTTTATTGACGATGCCACCCGCATCTGGCGTGGTCTGCGCTATGAGCAACGGCTAGATTTCCATCTGGAAGCCAACACCCTGGAGCTACTCAAGCGAGATATACCTATGCTGGATACCATCAGCGGCGACCGAATACGATATGAACTGGAGTGTATCCTCAACGAGGAATTCCCGGAAAAGGTTCTGCGCCGTGCCGAACAACTCAAGGCGCTGCTCAAATTACACCCGGCGTTAAAGGGTGATGGCTGGCTGGCAGAAAAATTTGAGCAGGCTCGCCAGCTATCCTCACCCAACCCACCACCACCCGGACTTTACCTCTCCCTGCTGGTTTACCACCTGAGCGGTGAACAGGTTGAGGAGCTGATTTCATACCTCAAATTCCCCAAATTACTTGCCCAGACCCTGCGGTACACCATTAGTGTCAAATCCCAGCTTAAACCGCTGGCTAACCCTGAACTAAATCCAAGCCGTATTTACCACCTACTCCACGGCTATTCTCCAACAGCAATTACAGCTAACTCGTTAGCCGCCGACTCCCCGGTAGCCCGCCAGCACACCCATTTATTCCTCAGTAAACTGCGTTATGTCAAACCAGTGCTTACTGGTAATGACCTGAAAGTGATGGGCATCGCCCAGGGTCCCCGGATTAAAGAAATACTGAACCGCCTCCTTGAAGCCAGGCTGGACGGGAAGGTAATCAGTAAAAAGGGGGAGGAGGAGATGGTGAGG
>CAYRNL010000079.1:0-3207 GCA_964425705.1 uncultured Dehalococcoidales bacterium | reverse complement strand
GTGTTCATGCTCCTGGAGCAGTTGCCGGGCGGTATCCAGGAGTGGGTCCTCAGGGATGCCTCCCCTCCTGGCTGTGGCTGGAGTAAGCTCTTCAATCTTTAATGGAGCCGCCTCTTCCTTCTTCCGCTGGCTCCCCCAGAAATAAACCAGCCTCTCCATCTCGGCATCGGAGACATAGCACCCCTGGAGGCGTTTGGGTTTGGCTGCCTCCGTGGGCATATAGAGCATATCCCCCCTGCCCAACAGCTTTTCGGCGCCAACGGCGTCAAGAATAGTCCGCGAATCTACCTGAGAGGTAACGGCAAAGCTAATGCGAGTCGGGAAGTTAGCCTTGATTAGACCGGTAATGACATCTACCGAGGGGCGCTGAGTCGCCACGACAAGATGAATACCAACAGCCCTGGCAAGCTGGGCTAACCGGCACAGAATCTGCTCTACCTCATCAAAGCCAGCCATCATCAAGTCAGCTAACTCATCAATAAGCAGCACCACATAAGGGAGTTTCTCTTCTCCCTGCCTGTTTTTATTGTAAGCCTCAATATTGCGGGCACCGGCAGTCGCCAGCTTTTGATATCGCCGGTCCATCTCCTGATTAAGCCAGCGCAATACTGATAACGCTTTATTGGAGTCAACAATAACCGGTGCTGCCAGGTGAGGTATGCTATTATACGGGGTAAGCTCTACCCTCTTGGGGTCAATCATAATTAATTTGACATCGTAAGGCGTATTGTGCAGTAACACGCAGCAGATAATAGCATTCAAGCAAACCGTCTTACCGCTTCCGGTAGCCCCGGCGATAAGCAGGTGGGGCATCCGGGACAGGTCAGCAGATATCGCCTCTCCTCCAGCCCCCTTGCCCAGCGCCAGAGCCAGGTTCGACCTGGACTTAAGCTTCTGAAAAATACTGGTTTCTATCACCCCACGCAGGCTAACCAGACCCATGGTGGTATTGGGCACCTCAATTCCAACCACCGGTTTACCCGGCACCGGAGCTTCAATCCTGATGCTGGGGGCGGCTAGAGCCAGAGCCAGGTCATTAGCCAGCGAGGTAATTCTATCCACCTTAACCCTCGTCCGGGATACCTCTTCCATTCTTACCCTGACATTGCCGTCTCTATCCTTCTCCCTTATTTCTTTCATCCTCCTGTCCCAGCCCGGTTCTAACCCAAACTGGGTAACAGTCGGTCCGGCATTTATCTGCACCACCTTAGCCTCAACACCGTAACTGGCTAGTGCCTCCTCAATGAGCTTGGCTCTTTCCATATTGTCAGCCTGACTGAACTCAACTTCGGGAATCACATCCAGAATTTCGATAGGTGGCAACCGCCAGCCATCAACAGTAACCAGTGCCGAAGATTCACCGTATTTCTTCCATACCTCCTGAGCCACCTGCTTCAGTTCCTGCGGAGACGGGGTAAGGGCAAGCTCAGGGACAGCCGCTTTCTTCTCTGGCTCTATTCTTAGTGGTTCTGGCGGTTTAGGGGTTACTGCAACTGGAGTAAAAACTGGCTTTTGCTGAGGAATTGGTCTGGGGGAGATTGGTTTCGGCGGAGCGGGTTGCCTCTGAAACGCCCTGGCCAACAGCGATACAAAACCGGCTACCAAACGAAAACAAGCCCGGGGAGCTACCAAAATGGTACCTATGACAACCAGCCCCAGTATGCGAAGAACCCCGTTGAAGTTGATATAGCCAATGATACCCAGCCCGATGTGACCTCCCATCAGGGAAAAGGCTAGTATTCCCCAGACAGCCATAAGGTAAGCAATACCACCCAGCCACTGGTTCCAGTGACGGAAAAGGGATAACAGCTTCCCTCCCCATATCACCCCAACCAGAGTAACCACAGCAATAGCAATGAGGACCAGTCCCCAGCCAAATAGCCCCCACACTGCCTTCTCAACACTGGCCGCCCACGAAGTCAACGTTGCCCACTGCCAGATTATCACTCCCCCGATAACAAACAGCAGGGCAAATGGTAGTAACACAAAGCGGAAGAAAACACCCCACCCTGACCTTACCCTGGGCTTTCTCCTGGTGCCGCCTTTAATATTAACCTTCTTTTTAGCCATATAGCTTCTCAAGCAAAAACTATATCTTCACCATAAATGGAAGAATCATAGGTCGTCTTTTAGTTTGTTCATAGTAATATTTACTCAATGTATCTCTAACCTTAGAGTAAATAAAGCCCCACTCCGCAGGACGAGCACCGCCATGGTCCAGGACTCGGGCGACAAGGTCACAGCTGCCATCCAGCATATCTCTGGACTCTCGTGTGTCAACAAAACCTCGTGACACAATGTCGGGGCGACCCACCAGCTTGCCCGTCTGTTTATTAACTGCAATGATTACCACTACTATTCCATCCCGTGCCAGCATCTTCCTGTCACGGAGGATAACACTACCAACATCACCCACACTCAAACCATCCACATAGACATTGCCTGAAGTGACTTTACCCGCCACCTTAGCACTCTGCGGGCTAAGCTCAAGAATATCACCATCCTCAAGCAAGAAGGTATTTTCCTTAGGAATACCTATAGATTGGGCAAGCGAAGTGTGAAGGCTCAAGTGGCGATATTCACCATGGATAGGCATAAAGAACTTTGGCTTTACCAGATTCAACAGCAGCTTTAACTCTTCCTGGCTACCATGCCCGTGGACATGAACCTGCGCCACCTTCCCATAAAGCACCTGAGCCCCTTGCTTAAACAGGTTATCTACCGTTCTATTAACTACAGCTTCGTTGCCGGGAATAGGAGTAGCTGAAATAACTATGGTATCCCCGCGAAGGATATGAACCTGACGGTGGTCACGATTAGCCATACGAACCAGGGCTGAAGTCGGTTCTCCCTGACTGCCGGTAGTGGCAAAAACAATCTTATTACGAGGCATACCTTTTAGTTCGTCAAGCCGACCCAGAATCCCATCAGGAGCTTTAAGGTAACCTAGCTCCAATGCCATTTTCGCGGTATTGCTCATACTGCGCCCAACAATAAACACACGCCGCTGGTACTTAGCCGCGGCATTAATAACCTGCTGAATGCGGGAAATCAGCGATGAGAAGGTAGTTACAATTACTCTCCCCGGTGCCTCAGCCATAATATGGTCCAAGGTTTCACCGACCACTCTTTCTGACGGAGTATAACCGGGAAGTTCAGCATAGGTAGAGTCAGAGAGAAGAAGCAGAACCCCCTGCGCCCCTAGCT
>CAYRNL010000078.1:0-3283 GCA_964425705.1 uncultured Dehalococcoidales bacterium | reverse complement strand
ACTGTCTGCACCCAGGAGGTAAGAATATCAAAAAGCCACCAATCAAATCGGAGATGAATCAGGTTGCTACTGGCTTTACCCCTCGTCCGGTCTGGCACTCACAGCGTGCCTACATACTGGCCTCAGTAGCTGGAGTCGTTGGTCTGGGGAACCTGTGGCGGTTCCCGTATATGGCTGGAGAGAACGGCGGCGGCACTTTTGTTATAGCCTACGCAATCTGCATACTCTGTCTGGGTATCCCGTTATATGTTCTTGAAGCCAGCGCCGGTAAACTGGCTCAGCGAGGTCCGGTAGGACTATTTCGCCGGGTCAACCCGAGATGGGGGACATGGTTCGGGTGGTTCTTAGTCGTGCTGACCATCACCATTATGAGCTATTACCTTGTTGTTAGCGGCTGGACACTCGGCTATGCCGTAGATGCCATCATGGTTAACCTGAAACCATTCAACGAATTTACTGCGGGCATGGCTTCACTCTGGTTTTTCCTGGCGACAACTGTCCTCACCTTTGTCGTATTGCTACGCGGTATTGGTGGTCTCGAGCAGATGAGCAAAATCCTGCTGCCATTACTTGTCCTGATAGTTGGTGGACTCGCCATTTACGCACAGACTCTCCCCGGGGCCAGCCAGGCTCGTGATTTTTACTTCGGCTTTGACCTGGCAAGGTTTCTGGAGCCCAGAACATGGCAAATGGCAGCCGGGCAAGCCTTCTACTCACTAGCCATTGGGCAGGGATTTCTCATCACCTACGGGAGCTATTCCCCTAAGGGCTTTAATGTAGTCAACTCATCCACAGCGGTAGCATTCACCAACTCCATAATCTCCGTTACCGCTGGACTGATGGTATTCCCCATCGTCTTTACCTTCGGCATTGCTCCTGATACCGGGAGTCAGCTCGCTTTTACCGCATTTCCCAAGATATTTGGAGAGCTCCTCGGCGGTCAGTTCATCGGCATTGCTTTCTACATTCTGCTGTTCGTGGCAGCATTCACATCCTGTGTCGGCGGGATGGCAGTAGCGCTGGCACCAATCCGGGATGAGTTTCATATGTCACGGAAACGGGCAGCCCTGATTGTAACCGCTATTACCGCTGCTCTGGGTGTTCCCTCAGCACTGAGTTTCACATCGGTAGGACTTAATATTGGCGGCAAGCCATTCCTGGATGTGATAGACCAGATAGCCGGTTCCGGCGTGGTGGTCGTGGCCGGGATAGTTGGTGCTACCCTGATTGCCTGGCTGCTGCCTAAAACACAAATTCTCAATGCCATCAATGCCCCGTCACGACGCCTAGGACCAATTACATTTTCTCCCCGGTGGATAATATCGGTAGGTCGTTACCTGCCAGCGGCTGCTGTGGCATTGTTATTGCTTACCTATCTGGTTTAGGCACCGGGCAGCCACACCATACTATCAACCAAGCTTAACTTTCGCCTCCCCCACCACCACCGTTTCCCCCTTCTGATTACGGGCACTCAGGCTACAATTGGCGTAAACAACCCCCTCCTTATCCACGATGGAAACTACCCTGCCCTCGGTAGTTATGGTATCTCCGGGACGGGCTGGCGCTTTAAAACGGACGGAAAGTCTGCCCCCTGAAGCCCAATTTTTACCAAAAGCCGCAGCCATCACCTCCGAGACATAAGCCAGGCATAACATCCCGTGAGCAACAGTACCCCCGAAAGGAGTCTGCCGGGCAAAGGCTTCATCAATATGAATAGGATTAAAATCCCCGCTGGCTTCAGCATAGAGGTTAATCTTCTCCTGACTGATGTGCTTTACTACCGGAGGCAGAGTATCCCCTGCCTTTAACTTAGTTTTTGGTTGCTTACCTAAAGAAGACATGTTACTTCCTAACCGGGTAAAACTAAGGTGGTCTTTCCTGCCAGAATCTGCTCTTTGTCCTGATTAAAGGTGCTAAGTCCAATTACCAGCAGGCGCAACCCGCCCCGTTGTAACTTCTGCACTACTCTGCCGTGACACTCTATAGTAGTCCCGACAGGCACCAGCTTTAGAAATTCAAGCTCTTGAGAGGTATGAATGGCACCGGCTAATAAGCGAGTCAGCCCGGATAATACCTCCAGTGAGCGGGCGGCTATGAACATAGGCGGGACAAAACCCGGGAGAAGTCCACCTCCCTGTTCATCTATCGCCTCCAGATACTTAGAAATAGCCGATTCACTTAGCTCATAGCTGACAGAGGGGAACTCATAACCCACAGCCAGCTGCTCAAATCCTCTCGCTGGCATATTACCAGGGCTTTTCTCTTCCATACATTCCGTAAGAGCACCCTTTATTCGGCTATCTTTCCCCTCAGGGTTACAACTAGTGTCCCCGGGCCGGCATGCACTCCCAGGGTAGTGCCTAACCTGGCTATTTTGACCGGCTCTTTAGTAAAGATAGAAGCCAAACGCTTGGCAAGGGTCTGGGCTTCATCCGGCGTGGTGCTATAGCCGACGGCTACAGCCTCAATACTTGAAGCACTCTTAACAAAATCAATTAGACGCTCTATACCTTTAGCCCGTGTGCGAGCTTGACCAGCCGGCATCACCTCACCATCCTTGAGGGTTATTAGTGGTTTCACATTTAATATTGAGCCTAATAGTGCCTTTGCTTTACCAATGCGCCCACCCAACTGCAGGTATTTGAGGGTATCAAACAAAGCCAACAAATGGGCATTGGGAACATCCTGTTTTACACCATCAAGTACTTGCTCTAAATCCTTGCCTGCTTTAGCCGCTTCGGCGGCAGCAATGCATACCAATCCCATAGCCATGGTGATTGAGCCTGAGTCCACCACCTCTATAGGACATCCCCCCTCCCCTACCATCTCCTTGGCCTGAAGTGCCGAGTTATAAGTGCCACTTAGTTTACTGCTGAGGTGAATAGAAACAATTCCGTCTGCTTCCTGAACGAGCTTTTTATAAACCTCAACAAAATCCTGCGGGCCGGGCTGAATAGTAACCGGGTGGACAGGACCATGCACTAACTTTTGATAAAACTCATCATCAGTTATGCTCACCCGTTCCCGGTAGACCTCATCCCCAAACCGTACATACAAGGGCACCACGCTAATCCCCAGTTCCTTAATCAATTCAGCAGGCAGGTCAGCGCTGCTATCGGTAACTATCTTTACCGCCATAATTTCCTCCTTTGCAAGATTGACTATCTTTGGATGATAAACTATTATCTATGAGACTAAACTCTGCTCATTATAGGGTGTTTATTTATTTTGTCAACAACTATTTAGGAGGTTATTTAGCAACCTATCCCCCTGACCCCCTTCC
>CAYRNL010000077.1:1727-3323 GCA_964425705.1 uncultured Dehalococcoidales bacterium | reverse complement strand
TGGTGAGGACTTTCAGTAACGGTAAGGATGGCATATTTGCTTGCCTGCACGCTTTTGCACAGCTTCTAGGGATAAATAGCCGGTGCCTCAAGCCCGGTAGTTTCGGGTAAGCCCAGCATAAGGTTCATATTCTGGACAGCCTGCCCCGCCGCCCCTTTGACCAGGTTATCAATGCTGCTAACCACGATGAACCTTCCCGTTCTGGCATCAATGGTGGGGTGAACAAAGCAGAGATTGTTGCCCCAGGTATGTTTGGTGTGGGGAGGAAATTCAACCACTCTGACAAAAGGCTCGTCCTGGTAGAAGTCCATATAGAGCCGGAACAGTCTCTCCTTACCCTTCTGGTCAATGGAGACCTTACCCTGAGCCAGGGGGGCATAGGCGGTGGTTAATATTCCCCTGGTCATCGGTATCAGGTGGGGGACGAAGGTTATTGAAGACAGAGGAGCGGGGTAAAGCAGATTCAATTCCTGAATAATCTCAGCCAGGTGCCGGTGTCCATCTAAGGCATAAGCAGTAACATCCTCGTTGGCTTCGGAAAAGTGGGTATTCAGGCTGAGGGTTCTGCCCGCTCCAGACACTCCAGACTTGCTATCAACGATAATATCAGGCTCAATCAGACCTGCCTTAACTATCGGGGCTAAAGCCAGAATGGCGCCAGTAGGATAGCAACCGGGGTTAGCCACCAGCTGAGCAGAAGCAATCTGAGCCCGGTATAGCTCGGGCAGACCGTAGACTGCCTGGGGGAGGAGTTGCGGAGCAGGATGGGTAAAACCATACCACGACTGATATTTAGTCGCATCCTTTAGTCGGAAATCGGCGCTAATATCCACCACCCTGACACCACGGTCTAACAGAGGCAGAATCTGCTGGGCGCTCTCCTTATGAGGCATTGCTGAGAAAGCCAAATCAACATCCCCCATCTCAGCCTCAATAGCAAGATTAATATTAGCCAGATGGGGGAAAACATCGTCTATTCTCCTCCCGGCAGCACTACGCCCGGTAACGGACACAAGTTCCACCTCAGGGTGCTGGGACAGTAACCGTGCCAGCTCCATTCCAGCATAGCCGGTAACATTGATAATGCCTACTCTGGTTTTAGCCATGGTTCACCTGTTTTGGCTTAAAGTATATCACAAATCCACCTTATATTTATACCAGCTCTCCTTCTCGGAGACCACTGAGGATATATTGGATTTCAGCACCGGTTAAGCCGAATCGATGCAAAGTATGGCGGGTTACCTCCAGGCTGGTTTCAAATTCGGGACGGACCAGTTCCGACACTCCGATATTTCTCAGTACCTCAGCATCGGCATCACGATGAACTCTAGCCACGATGTCCAGCTTTGGGTTAATTTTCAGAGCATTTTTGGTGGTCAATTCCACGGCAATAAAATCGGGAAAGGTGCAGACAAGAACACGTGCCTTTTTCAACTGAGCATGAGCCAGTATCCCGGGATTGCTGGCATCCCCATAGATGCAGGGAATCCCCTTGGTATGTAGCGTTGAGATTACTTGAGGGTCAAAGTCAATAGCAAGGTAGGAGAATTTGCGCCGCTCCAGTACCCTGGCTAACCGGCTGCCGATTCGTCCATA
>CAYRNL010000077.1:0-1627 GCA_964425705.1 uncultured Dehalococcoidales bacterium | reverse complement strand
GTCTTGAAACTGTAACCGGAAAACCAGGGTATAAGAAAGCAGATGATAAATTTAGCCACGATTATTACCGCAACCACAATAGCAATGATGGTGATATTACCTATCACAAAACGGGGGTCGGCGAGCATACCCAGAGAGATAAAAAATATGGCAACAAAGGTATCGCGCAATGGGACAACATTAGCCAGTGCCTGTCGGGCAAAGGTGGACTGGCTAATCAGCAACCCGGCGACAAAGGCACCGAATGCTGCCGATAAGCCGAAGAAAAAGGTGCCAAAGGCTGCTGCCAGGCACAGGGTAACCACCGTCAGTAGGAACAGTTCACCGGAGCGCTCCCCGGCTACCCTACCCAACAGCCAGGGTAATACCCATATCCCCAGAGCCAGCATCACCCCGATAAAGATAACCGCTTTTAGAATGGACAATCCCAGGGTGAGCCATAATGCCTCCTCACCACCACCCACTGTCGGCAGGATAATCATCAGTGGCACTACGCTCAAGTCTTGTACCAGGAGAATCCCTATTATGATGCGACCGTGCCCGGTATCAAGCTCCCCACGTTCCATTAGAGTCTTCAGCACCACCATAGTGCTGCTAAGGGCAATGAGAAAGCCCAAAAAGACCGCCTCAAAGATTGCCCACCCCAATAGCTTGCCCAGAGCTAATCCCACAGCTGCGGTAAGCAGTATCTGGACTATCCCACCCAGAATGGCAATTTTGCCCATTCGTATTAGCTCTTTAAAGGAGAACTCCAGACCCAGGGTAAACAGGAGCAGAATAACCCCGATATTGGCTAAAACCCGGACGGTGTCCAGGTCTTTAACCAAGCCAAAGCCGTAGGGACCGATGATAATACCCCCGACCAGGTAGCCCAAGAGGACAGGCAACCTTGCCCGGTGGGCTAGTATACCGCCGACTAAAGCAGCTGCCAGAACGATAATCAGGTCAAGACCGAAACCTGTTGTTTCCATAGTCCTACTTAGCTATTCTAGCACAGAAATCTGAAGTAAGGCATTGGTCACAAGCTAAAAGTTTGCTCCAGATAGCAAATATGTGTTATTATTAGAGTCAAGGGAGAGGAAATGCCTAAGATTTATCTTATTGATGTCACCAATCGGGATGGAGTCCAGACTGCCAAGCTCGGTTTATCCAAGCTGGAAAAAACCTTGATAAATATTTACCTGAATGAGATGGGGGTCTTTCAGTCTGAGTTTGGCTTTCCCACCACCAAGCACGAATCGCTCTATCTGCAAGCCAATCTGGAGCTGGCGGAAATGGGAGTCCTTAAACCCATCCGTCTGGAAGGATGGATAAGAGCTATCGTTGACGATGTGGAGACCACCTTTAGGCTGGTGCCCAGTATCAAACATCTCAATCTCTCCGTATCCACTTCAGACCAGATGATTACTGGCAAGTTCCAGGGGAGAAGAGGCAGGGACGATATCATAAACGATATGGTTGCGGCGGTTGATGCGGCTTGGGCACACGGTGCCGAGAGCATCGGGGTTAACGCCGAAGACGCTTCCAGGACAGACCTGGATTACCTTATCAAGTTCGGGCTTGCTGCTAAAGAGCACGGGGCGGATAGATTCAGGTACTGTGATACCCTGGGCTATGATAACCCCTT
>CAYRNL010000076.1:0-3750 GCA_964425705.1 uncultured Dehalococcoidales bacterium | reverse complement strand
CGCTGATAAAGCTCAGGACAGTAGTTGGTTGACGTGTTGGACAGCTTGAGCTTGAAAATTTTTTCTCCGTTGATTATCCGCAGGTTTACCTCATCCTGTCCGGGGAAGTCTTTAAGCGTGTTAATCAACTTATGTAGATAAACTGTATCGCTGTCCTGGTCATCGGTCTGAGTGATGCTTATTACTACCCGATGGCTTTCGGCTGGTAGCGAGTTGCTAGTTTTCTCTGCCTCTACTGGAGTTTCAGCAGGCTCGGGGGTAACCTGTTCCTTGCCCTGGGTTACTTCCGGCTGGTAGTGGCGCACATTATCGCAGTTTAGCTGTACCTGGTCATCTCTTAACCTTACCTTACCTTCGACCAATAAGAAATTTCCTTCCTCCCACAAATCTCTGGTATTGGCGTAGCCCCTGGGCCAGACCATGACCTCAATTCTGCCATCAAGGTCTTCCAAAACGGCGCGAACGAAAGGTTGGCGGTCGCGAGTAAACAGGTGGTAAACGGAAGCAACCATCCCGGCAACAATCACATTCTGCCCGGCTAGCTCGGCATCAATTTGACCGCACAGGGCAGTAATCTCGGAAGGCATACTGCCGGCAAAGGAACCGAGCGGGTTTTCCGAGAGGTATACTCCCATCAGCTCTCGCTCCCAGGTCAGTTTCTCTTTGATGGGAATGTCGGCATCCGGCAGGTCAAGGCTGGGTGTGGGGACTGGGATTGACTCCCCCCACAGGTCAAACATAGTACCTTGTCCCGTTTCTTTGAGACGCTGTTCTCGTTGTGCTAGGGACAGGATGCGGTTAATGTTTTGTAGTAGACTGCCACGACTGCCCAGAGAGTCGAAAGCTCCAGCCTTAATCAGAGACTCCATCACTCGCTTGTTTATCCCTCGCAAATCACAGCGTCGGCACAAGTCTTCAATAGATTTGAATTCGCCCCCTTTATTTCGTTCCGCAATGATGGGCTCTATAGCTCCCTGTCCGACATTCTTGATAGCACTTAGCCCGAAGCGGATAGCCGGGGTATTGCTGTTATCTTTTTCTATAGAGAAACTGGTTTGACTATGGTTTATATCCGGTGGAAGTACCGGGATACCCAGGCGCCGGCATTCACCCACGGCATTAGCTATCTTCTCCGGCTGGTCGGTGTGGACAGTCAGAAAGGCGGTAATATATTCTGCTGGATAGTTTGCCTTAAGATAAGCGGTTTGATAGGCAATCAGGGCGTAGCTGGTGCTGTGAGCTTTATTAAAAGCGTAGCCGGCGAAGGGTTCAATAAGGGTAAAGACTTCACCGGCTGTCTCAGCAGAGAACCCGTTCTTTTTAGCCCCGGCAATAAAGTTGCGTCTTTCCTTCTTCATGACCTCGGCAATTTTTTTGCTCATCGCCTTGCGGAAAATGTCAGCCTGTCCCAGGTCGTAGCCGGCAAATGTTTGGACGATAAACAGCACCTGTTCCTGATATACGATTACCCCGTAGGTCTCCTCAAGGATGCTGGCTAGAGACGGGTGGGGATAATGGATAGGCTCAACGCCGTGCTTGGCTTTGATAAAGGTAGGGATATGCTCCATCGGTCCGGGACGGTACAGAGCAATCATAGCGGCGATATCGCTGAAAGTGGTTGGTTTAAGCTCCTTGATGTGGCGGCGCATGCCGGCACCTTCAAGCTGGAACACACCAGCTGTTTCCCCCGAGGAGAGCAGGTCAAAGGTTTTTTTATCATCCAGCGGGATATGGTGCAGGTCAATATTAACGTCCTGGTTTTGTTGGATAATCTCTTTACTTTTACCCAGGATGGTGAGGTTAGCCAGCCCGAGGATGTCCATCTTCAGCAGACCAATTCGGGCAATATCTTCCATAGCTAGTTGAGTCATAGCTGTTCCCTGACCATTACCCTTGCTTACCCGTTGTAGTGGGACATATTTGGTCAGGGACTCTTTGGAGATAACAACTCCGGCGGCATGGGTGCTGGCATGGCGAGAGATACCCTCTACCTTCTTGGCGGAATCAACCAGATTGCGAACTATGGGGTCTTCGTGGTAGATGTTTCTGAGCTCCTCGTTTTCACTCAAAGCCTGGTCTAGGGTCATATTTAATGCCATCGGTACCAGCCTGGCAACGCGGTCAACCTCGCTGTAGGGCATACCCAGCGCCCGCCCCACATCTCGCAGAGCTGCCCTGGCTCCCAGTGTGCCGAAGGTAATAATCTGGGCAACATGGTCCTGTCCGTATCTCTGGGATACATAGGCAATGACCTCGTCACGGCGGTCATCCTCAAAATCCAGGTCGATATCAGGCATTTCTTTGCGGGCTATATTGAGGAAGCGTTCAAAGACAAGCTTATGAGCAACGGGGTCAATATCGGTGATATTCAAGCAGTGCAGGACAATGCTGGCAGCAGCACTGCCTCTGACCCCGAATAATATGTGGTTCTGGCGGGCAAAAGAGATAATATCCCAGACAACCAGAAAATAGTTGGCGAATTCGGTTTGCTTTATTACCTCCAGCTCATACCCAAGCCTCTGTTTAATCTCCGGAGTCGGCTGAGGATAATGCTGGGGTAAATCCTGGTAACAGAGGTCAGACAGAAACTCAAAAGCTGTTTTCCCCTGGGGTAACTCTATCTCGGGGAGATGAAGGCGCCCAAACTCAAGCTCAAGGTTGCATTGTTCCGCAATGCGCTCGGTATTCTCCAGCGCCTGCGGGATATCCTTAAACTGCTCCGCCATCTCCTCGGGGCTTTTTAGGTAGAAGAAATCGCCAGCCATCTTCATCCGTTTTTCGTCGTGAATAGAAGAGTTGGTGCCAATGCATAACAGCAGGTCGTGGGCGGAGGCATCTTCCTTATTTACATAGTGAACATCATTGGTGGCTACCAGGGGGAGAGCCAGCTCCTGGCTCATAGCGATGAGTCCCTGGTTTATCTGTTCCAGTTCAGGGATGGGATGCCTCTGTATTTCCAGATAGAAATCGCCGAAGGTTTGCTTATACCACTGGGCAGCCTCTTTTGCTTCCTGAAGACGCCCTTCCGAGATGAGGCGGGGGACTTCGCCACTGAGGCAGGCAGAGAGGGCGATGAGACCATCGTGATGCTGCTTGAGGAGCTCCTTATCCACCCTTGGCTTGTAGTAGAAACCTTCAAGGTGCGCCTCGGTGGTAAGCTTGATTAGATTCTGGTAGCCAGTAAGGTTTTTAGCCAGCAGAACGAGGTGGTAGTTGTTCTTATCACCGACATTATGATTGAGGTGACTGTTGGGAGCAACATAAACCTCGCAGCCAATGATGGGTTTTATTCCTGCTTCTTTAGCCGCCACATAGAACTGAATGACCCCATGCATAACGCCGTGGTCGGTTATTGCCAGGCTGTCCATCCCCAGCTCTTTGGCACGTGATATCAACTGGGGGATACGGCACATGCCGTCAAGCAGACTGTATTCGGTATGGACATGAAGGTGATAAAACATAGCACTCGCAACCAATGTTGACTTGACCAATTATAGCATAGGGTTGGTTTGGGGGGTATCTTTAGAAAAGAACTAAGGAAGGTAGAAAAGGGTTTAAGGCGGGCTTTATCTCTTTTTTATAACTTTATTTCATCATAGTTTAACAACCTATCCCCCTGACCCCCTTCCCTTATTAAGGGAAGGGGGAGTTGATATGAGAGGGGGCTTCGCCCCTCTCAAAAATCTCTCCTCCTGGAAAGGGGGAGAGCCGCTAAGGGAGAATCAAAGAGAAGCGAAGCCTTTCTTGCCT
>CAYRNL010000075.1:0-3767 GCA_964425705.1 uncultured Dehalococcoidales bacterium | reverse complement strand
CGCTGAAGTCAACAACCGAATCCAGGTTAAGCCCCATCGCCTTAAGCTCAGCCTGATTCAGTCCGCCATGGGCGCAGATTTCCAGGTTCTCCACCTCGGGTCTAGGACGCAAGGACAAAATAGACTCCTCCTGCGGCAAAACACATCATTACCCACACTAGTGCCGCTATTTGCATTAGCCGTAACGAGGCATCAATAGTGCCCGGAACCAACGGTACAACCGCTTTCCCTAACTTATAGTTCCCCACCTTGCACAGTTGCACATTGAGGGCACCGGCAACCGCTGCCATAGTCCAGCCAGCGTTGATACTCTCGGTCTTGGAGTGGTCGCTTAGGGCTACCTGCCACGAAGCCCGGACATCTTTTCGTAATAAAAAACTGGCTAAAACCAGAAGTAACGCTGTCAATCTCGCCGGTATAAAATTAAGTGCATCATCCAGCCGACTGGCAAACTTCCCCAGATACTCGTACTTCCCATGATAGCCAATTACAGCATCCAGGGTATTGACCACACGATAGGCAATAGCGCCAGGGACACCAAAGAGTAGAAAATAAAAAAGGGGAGCAACAAAGCTGTCACAGGTGTTCTCTGCCACTGATTCCACAGTAGCTGATACCACCATAGGCGGGGTCAAAGCCTGAGTGTCACGGCTAACTAACGAACGCAGTTCATAACGTGCCTTGTTCAATTCTTCTTTCAGCAGAAACTCCTTGACCCCAAGAGCTACCCTCCGCAGCTCTTTCAGGGAGAAGGTAGATTTAAGAAGCACTGTCCCGATAACCACATACGCCGCCAAGCTAAGGCTTTTTAAATAATAGAGGATAAAATATGCGGCAGCAGTGAATAGCCCTATAATGAACAGGGACATCCCCACCCCATAGACAAACTGAATTAAGTGGGAGTGCCCATCGCCACCCCTTTCCCCAAAAGAGATGACCTTCCCCATCCACACCACAGGGTGAACAGGACGGGGTAGTTCGCCCAGAGCCAAATCAATAACCAAGGCACCAAACAATATTAATAGAGTATCCGTTGCTCCCATTCTCAATCAAATAGCTCAGGATGAATGATTCGTGCTATCTCCTCCAGAATAAAAAAACCCCTCGTCACCAACGAGGGGAAATTATAATGCCCTGTGCCTCCCCTGCGGAGGTGACTTAGGACGACCAAGGCAGGTGTTCTGGCTTCTGAAGTTCTAAACCTCAGTTACAGCAGCGGGGCTGCACCGGACTCTCACCGGATTTGCTTCCCATTTAAACCCAAGCTCGCGCTGGGCACCTCGGTGTTCACTATTCTTTTTTTAAAAACCCCACATCCCCCCTAAAAACAACCTCTGCCCTATCCAAATCAAGATATCTTATCAGGAGCTCTCTTTTTCCAAGAAAACACTTTACTTTTCTCATATCCAGGAGCTGCTCAAGCTTCCCGGCGCTGGCTATTCTTTTCCCTTCATAATAGGCAACAAACTTCTCGTTCCCCACCCCTGTGATATTAAACTAAGAAGTATGAACTTGTCAATTCCGCCTGACCGAAAGGTAAGATAGGTAAGTCACAGCCCCACCAAATCAAGGGTTTTATGGGGCCTTTTTCTCTCTCAGGAACTTAATAGCCGCAGCTACCCCTGCCCCCGGCTCTACCTTATAGCCTTCGTCAGCCATCAGTTTCTCCAGGGCAAACAGGATGAGGAACACATTCTCCTCTCTTGAAGAATGTCCCATAAGCCCGATGCGCCATATTTGCCCCTTGAGCTCTCCCCGACCTCCGCTGATTTCAATACCAAACTCATTGAGCAACCTCTGCCTCACCCGCAGGTCATCAACACCGGAGGGAATACGCACCGTGGTCAGTGTGCTTAATCGGTGACCCGGCTGAGCATGCAGTGTCAGTCCCATAGCTTCCAGTCCCGCTTGAAGAGCAGAGCCATTCCTGAGATGGCGTTGCCAACGGGCTTCCAGACCTTCTTCTGCAATCATAGCCAGAGCTTCGTGCATGGCATAGAACAGGTTTATCGGTCCGGTATGATGATATGTCTTACCACCCTTGTATGACCAGTAGCTAGATAGTTCCAGAAGGTCAAGATAAAAGCTGGTTACTTTACACTGACGTGACTTTATCGTATCCAAAGCTTTCTGGTTAGCCGTAATCGGGGCCAGACCGGGTGGACAGCTTATACACTTCTGGGAACCGCTATAGCAAATGTCTATGCCCCAGTCGTCCACTGCCATCTCCTGCCCTCCCAGGGAAGCAACCGCATCTACCAGGAACAGGGTTTCATATTGCTTGGCTAATCGTGAAGCCTCGGTTAGGGGCTGGAGAACACCCGTGGAGGTCTCGGCCTGAGCCAACGCCAGAAGCTTCACCTTTTTTTGAGCCTTTAACACCGCTTCAATGGCCTCAGGTTCAATGATTTTCCCCCACTCAGCATTAACCCGAACCACTTCAGCACCAAACCTCTGTGCAATTTGCGTCATCCGCTCCGCGAAAAATCCATTGACCCCAATAACGGCAACATCACCCGGTTCCAGGATATTACAGAAGCCGGCTTCCATTCCCGCTGAACCGGAGCCAGAAATAGCAAAGGCAAGCTCGTTCTTTGTCTGAAAGAGAAAGCGCATTAAATCTATAATATCGTCCATAATGGTAAAGAAATACGGGTCCATGTGCCCCACCAGAGGTGCCACCATAGCCCTCTGGACACGGGGGTGGACATTACTGGGTCCGGGACCCAAAAGAATCCGATATGGTGGTTGTAAATCTGAGTATGAAACACTAGCCATTAGTGGTTACCTCCTTATCCCTTACTGTTAAATAGCTTTAAAGTTTAGATTTTTACAATTTTATGAGACTGCTAATGAGCTCATCAACCAGAGGTCTGGCCTTTTCTTCGGGCAAGCAATACCGCATTTCGGTGAATTTCTGCCTGAAGCTGGAGACCTGGCGGGAGACATCCCTGCCACCAAGTATAACATCCGCTATATATTCCGCCAACTCGCCAAAGTCCCCTTCCTTCATACCAAATCTGGTCATCTCCTGGACGCCCATCCTTAAACCGCTGCTGGCGCTGAAAGCCTCATCATCAGGCAAGCCCTGATAGTTTACTATTATGTTATTCTTTTCCAGCCTGTCGGCAACCTCTACCCCTTTGGCGTAGCCCACTCGCAGAACAACCTGATGCGTTTCGGTATAGTTGATATCAGGGTCGCCTTCTACCTGGAGTCCCCGCTCTTTCAGGGCTAAAGCGAAGGCTTTGGCATTAGCTATTACCTGTTTCTGGTATTCATGCTTGTAGGTATTCATCTCATAGGTTGCCATCAGCAGTCCCAGCAAAGTGCCAAGGTGATGGTTACTTACCCCACCCGGGAAGGCTCTCCTCCCTATCCTCTCCCACAGGTCAAAGTAATCCGTCCCATCACTCATATTGCTGGCGATTATTCCCCGCTGCGTGCCAAAGAAGGTCTTGTGCGTTGAAGCAGTAACAATGTCCGCTCCCTCCAACAGGGGCTGCTGAAAACAGGGACCAAGCAGACCAAAAACATGAGCAGCGTCATACATAACTATCGGCTTTGGTTTTATGTCAACCATCATTCGCCTTACCTCTTTGACCGGCTCGCGGTGCAGTATCATACTCTTGCCAAAAATGATAAGCTCCGGTTTGTGCTCCTCAATAAGCTCCGCTAACTGGGGAAGGTCAATCCGGTAGGGGTTATCCATTAAAACAGGGAAATTTACTACCGCCCATTTTTCTGTGACCGGGTTGATGGAGACA
>CAYRNL010000074.1:0-4044 GCA_964425705.1 uncultured Dehalococcoidales bacterium | reverse complement strand
GAGATAGAGCAAATCAAGGGGCGGATGCAGTATCTGGAGCGGACCTCATCAATGTCCCTGATAGAAGTGCGTCTTGAGCCTGAAGCTACTGCCAAGCCACTGGTTCGTGCCGGCTGGAGCGCTCTAGAAGCGCTCAAATCGGCGGTTCGGGGCATTGTTATCTTCGGACAATTCCTGGGAACGCTAACTATCTGGCTTTTAATCTTCAGCCCGGCATGGGGAGCTATTCTGGGTATTGTTCTCTGGTGGCGCCACCGCCGGAAGAAGAGGAAAGCCGCTTCATAACATCTTCACGGCTCAAACCATCAATAGCAATAAGCTTGCTCCGGCTGGTGTGACCTTTAATAATACTTACTCTGCTCCTGCTTACGCCTAAAAGCTGACCGAGAAAAGCTATTAACTGCTCGTTGGCTTTACCCTTAACCGGCGGTGCTGCTACTTTTATGTAGCAAACACCGTCGGTAAAGCCAAGCACTTCATCCCTAGCCGCATTAGGGTAAACTCGCAGCGGAATTTTAGCCCCGCTCCCCAAAACGGACATAATATCTTCTAAAACAAGGGCTTAATTATTCGTATTCACCACGACCAATTGCAAAAGCAATACTGGCTAGAAGCAAAAGTGCACTCAACACAAACCAGAACATCCAGGTCAAAGCCGGAACAAGTACCGGGATTACCTCAAAGGCAGTAATAATGCCCATCACCATACACAGCCCACCAATAGCACCGAAAGTCCAGGCTAATGCTCCCATAATAAAACCTCCTTATCTATCAGCCGAAGCTGGCTGTCTAACCTTCACCCTATTTTATCCTATAGCTACTACAAAATTCAATATTTAGGATGAATTTTTGCAGTATATTGACAATTGGCAAATTATAGGTTATAATACTGCCTATTGGCATTATAGGATAACAGTTATGCTCATACGAACCAGGATTTTTGAACTGTGTGATTCTAATTATAATAACCTGTCTGAGATGGCCAAGGCTATGGGCGTATCGGTAAGCCAGATTTACCGGGTGCGCGAAGGCAAGCGTCACATCAACGAAAAGTTTATTATCGGGGCGATAAGAGCCTTCCCTGACCGCAAGCTGGAGGAGCTTTTTTACCTGTCTCCTGAGTCCACAGAGGAACAACCAGCAGAAAAGGAAGCTGCTAAACTCTAAACCAGCCCCACCGGGTCGATGTCAATTGTCCAATTCTGAGGAATAGGTATTGACAGTAGAAAACTGGAGAGCTCAGAGCCACGCAGTATGAGCTGCCACTGAAATCTGCCCCGCAGCCGGTGAATAAAGGCTGGGGCAGGACCAATTACATCCAGACCGCCTATTCCCTGTGCATCTCTTTCCGTAATTATGTTACGCCTCATTCTCTCCGCTTCTCTCTGGCAGAGGGAATCATTAGTATGGCTATAAACCAGGCTGGCTAGTTGCGTAAAAGGGGGATTATGAAGCTGGCATCTATAGTCAATCTCTTTTTCATAAAATAAAGCATAGTCCTGTTTGGCGGCGGCCTGAATGGCATAGTGCTCCGGGGAATAGGTCTGAAGAATAACCTTCCCGCCCAAAGTGCCACGTCCCGCTCTCCCCGCCACCTGGCTCAACAACTGAAAGGTTCTCTCTCCAGCACGGAAGTCAGGCAGGTTCAGACCGGTATCAGCATTGACCACTCCCACCACGGTAACCAGAGGTAAATCCAAGCCCTTGGCAATCATCTGCGTGCCAATCAGAATATCAGCATTATGGGCACGAAACTTCTTCAATATCTCTTCGTGGGAATGCCTCCGTTGGGTAACATCGCTATCCCAGCGCAGTAGCCGGGCCGGTGAGAAGGCATTACCCGCTTCCTGCTCCAGCTTCTGAGTGCCAATGCCCAAAAACTTTATCCGTTGGCTCAGACAACGGGGACAAGTCTGAGGTACCGGCATACGATAATTGCACTGATGGCAAACCAGGACACCTTCGGCAAAATGGTAGGTAAGAGTAACCTCACAGCGCCTACAGCGGAGGACAAAGCCACAATTACGGCACTGCACAAAGCCGGCTGTTCCCCGTCGATTAAGGAATAAAATTACCTGCTCACCACCTGCTATAGCCTTGGCCGTCGTCCGTGACAGAGAGCGACTAAAAATGCTCCTGTTTCCTGCCTTAAGCTCCTCCCTTAAATCCACCACCTCAACCTGAGGCAGGGGCGAACCCTCACTGGGAGTAACTCGCTCCGGGAGCTGAAGCAGATGATAGTCCCCTCCCTGAGCATGGTAGAAAGACGCAACATCAGGGGTAGCACTGCCCAGAACAACCACCGCCCCGGTCAGCTCCGCCAGCTTTATGGCGACATCACGGGCATGATAGCGGGGCGATTTATCACCCTGTTTATAGGTCCATTCGTGCTCCTCGTCAATGATGATAAGACCCAAATCAGGCTGAGGGGCAAAAATGGCGCTCCGGGAGCCGATGACAACATCGAATTCCCCCTCTCTTATCCTCTGCCACTCATCAAACTGCTCCCCCAGGGAGAGTTTGGAGTGAAGAACAGCCACCTTATGGGGAAAGCGGGCAGCGAATCTCTCTATAGTCTGGGGGGTCAGGGCAATTTCGGGAACCAGAGCAATACCCCGCTTGCCCAACCTCACCACCTCAGCCAGCGCCTGGAGATAGACCTCGGTCTTGCCGCTTCCGGTAACCCCCCAAAGCAGAAAAACGGGTGGTGGAGCAGAACCCTGCGCCGACTGGAGCAAAGCAGACTTGATAGCCTGCAACGCTGACCTTTGAGCAGAAGTAAGGGTCAATGGCTGTGATGGTGTAATGCCCTGATAGGAAATCGGCTCGCGCCTTACCGCCACCGGCTGAAGTTCAACCAGACCCTTGCTGACCAGGGCGTCAGCCACCGCTTTATCACATTTTACTTTCTGCTTGGCTTCTGCCATCGGAACCGGTTTAGACTGCCGAGCTAAAAAGTCGAGAAGAATTGCCTGCTTGTTCGCCCTTTTGGCACGCAGTCTGGCTGCCTCTTGCTGAGCCTCATCAGTATTAACCGCCAAGCTGAGGTAAAGCTCCACCTTGGGTCTTATCTTAACTGGCTCCAGCTCGTAGCTTCTTACCGCTAATCCGTGTCCTACCAGCTGGGAAACGATAGCCTGAGCCCTCTTCTTGCCCAGCATCTTCTCCAGCTTTCTCAGGCTAATCCTGCCTTCTTCGTGAATTAAATCAAGGACATGCCTCTGCTCTGAACTAAGGGAAGATGGGTCATATTCACTGGGAACGGTGGGGCTGGAGACAAAGGTAACTACCCTCCGCTCAAATCCCGGAGGCAGCATTAAGGCTACAGCATCAAAGAGGGATGATAGATAGTACTCACTTATCCAGCGAGCCAGTGATACTCGAGCCGGGGATAACAGGGGTTGAGACTCAATGATGCCGACTATCTCCTTGGTTTCCTCTACCGAGGGATACTGAGATAGCTCTAAAACGATACCCTGAAGGAGCTTATCACCAAAGGGGACCCATACCGCCTGCCCCACCTCAACGCTGAGATTAGAGGGTACAGTATAGCTATACGCCCGGCGCTGGGCTACTGGCGAATTAACGCTAACCTCAGCATACCTCATCCCCTACTCCGTGAGATAACCCACTGGCTCTTATTTCTTTTCCTTGAGACGAGATTTCTTGCCACTAAGCCCACGCAGGTAATAAAGCCTGGCGCGGCGTACCTTTCCGTGCCGCACCACCTCTACTCCCTCAACAAGGGGAGAGTTTAACGGGAAGGTGCGTTCTACACCTATGCCACGGAAAACACGCCTCACCGTGAAGTTGCCACCATCGGCACTATGGCAAACCTTAATCACCACTCCTTGAAATAGCTGGGAGCGTTCCCTATCCCCCTCTACAAGCTTGGTGTTGACCTTTACCGTGTCTCCAGAAGCCAGGGGAGGAATATTGGGATTTGGCTCAACTTTAATTAACGATGAAACATCCATTCTCATAAGACTCCTTATACAAACTAAGATTGCTTCAGCCTGCTTACTAGCTGTCTTTCTTCAAAAG
>CAYRNL010000073.1:0-4076 GCA_964425705.1 uncultured Dehalococcoidales bacterium | reverse complement strand
ATCTATCAACCTTCTCTTGATAAATATGCGTTTTGGTAGTATAGTTTAGCTTTAGATGGTAGCAATAAACTTTTTTAGCCGCCTAACCGATTCCCGAGCTTTATCATTACTAACCGAAGTAAGCCATTTTCTCACCGAGCAGGGCATAGAGTCATATATTGTTGGTGGGTTTGTGCGGGATGTCCTGCTGGAACGAGATACGGCTGATATTGATATTGCTGTCGCTGGCGATGCCCTGGATATTGCGTCCAAGGTAGCTGGTAATCTTGGTGGTAAGTATGTTCTGCTGGACAAGGTAAACAGGGTGGGTAGAGTGGTTCTCGGGGACAAGAGACAATGGGAGATTGATTTCTCTACATTTGAGGGTAGTATTGAGCAGGACCTGGGACGGCGTGATTTCACCATAGATGCCATGGCTGTTGACCTCAGCCAGTTAGGCAAGGAGAATACCGAGATTCAGCTTATCGACCCGTTCGGCGGCTGGGATGACCTTCACCAGGGTGTAATCAGGGCTGTTGCCGAGACGGCTTTTACATCGGATGCAGTACGCTTATTGCGGGCGGTAAGGTTAACTGCTGAGCTTGGCTTTAGTATTAATGAAGAAACTGAGGCTCTAATCCGCTGTTACGCTCACCTTATATCCGGTGTTGCCGGAGAGCGGGTAAGGGAGGAACTGCTAAGACTTCTGGCAGTTCCGCGGGCTGGTCAGATTTTGTCCTATGTTGATGAGTTGGGTTTGCTGACGGCGTTGATTCCAGAGCTGGCTCAAGCAAAAGGGGTCAGCCAGCCACGAGTACATTTCTGGGATGTTTTTGACCATTCCATCCAGACCGTGGTTGCTGTTGATTTTCTGCTCAGGCAGGGTGAATGGCAATACGCCGGCGAGGAAGTTCTGGCTGCTGTCCCGTGGTCAACAGCACTGGCTCAACATTTTAATCAGGTAATCAGTAGTGGTAGCACCAGGGGGTTACTCCTCAAGCTGGCGGCACTTCTTCACGATGTTGCCAAGCCTCAGACAAAGAGCATTGATGCCGGGGGTCGGGCGCGGTTTTTAGGGCATGACAGAGAAGGAGCAGCAATAGCCTCCGGTATTTTGGAAAGGTTAAGATTTAGTACTAAAGAGATAAAGCTGGTGGAAATTATGGTGAGGTATCATCTCCGCCCAACACAGATGAGTCATGAGGGGCTTCCCTCATCCAGAGCTGTTTATCGTTATTTTCGTGATACCGGTGAGGCCGGGGTTGATGTACTGTTTTTGAGTCTGGCTGACCATCTTGCCACCAGGGGACCGCATTTAAAACTAACCCATTGGCAGGAGCATGCCCAAATAGTAGAATATGTCCTGGCTCAGCGTTTTCAAGAGGAAAGAGTAATTGTTCCTCCCAAGCTGGTTAGCGGGAATGATTTAATCAGTATCTTTGGAATGAGCCCGGGACCTAGAATAGGAGAACTGCTGGAGGCAGTGCGTGAGGCACAAGCTTCAGGGGAGTTAGCTACCAGAGAAGAGGCTTTGTCCTATATTCGTGAGCGTCTATTGAGTAAGGCAGTGTAAGTAGATATGTCAAAACGAAATTTGCTGGTTCTTATGACAATATTAGCTCTTTTTATTTTTGTCCTGTGGGTGCTCTTACCCGTGGACAGCGAGAGGTTTGGGCGACAGGGGATACGGTTAGGCCTGGATTTGCAGGGTGGTATGCATCTGGTTTATAAGGCTGATTTGTCCCAGGTAAAACCAGATGAGCAGGCTGATGTTATTGATGGAGTGATAGCGGTTATCAGCAACCGAATTGACCCTCTGGGAGTAACTGAACCAGTTATCCAGAAACAGGGTGAAGACCGTATAGCCGTTGAGTTACCCGGTCTCAGCATAACGGATAAAGAGAAGGAAAGGCTGTCACGGGTGGCATTATTGGAATTTGGTGAGCTGGCCGGTGATGATGAAGAGGCGACCTGGGAGAATGCGAGGGGCAGATGGAAGCCGGCTACGGCAATAATTGACGGCGAGGAGAAGGAACTAACCAGCCGATATTTTAAAGAAAATACCTATGTAGACCGGGATAACATGGGCAATCTGCTGCTTATCTTTGAGTGGGATGAGGAAGGGAGCAAAATCTCCGAGGCAGTTACCGGTCGTTTGATAAACCAGCCTCTGGGCATATTTGAAGGCGGCGATTCGCTGCTGGGGGAGGATGGCAGACCCATCGCACCGATCGTTCGTTCTCAAATTATAGATAAGGGTCAGATTGAGGGACTAAGCTATGAGGAGGCTACCAGTATATCCGGTCAGTTAAACGCAGGCCGTTTACCGGTGCCTCTGGAAATACTCTACGACCAGACAGTGTCGCCGTTACTTGGCGCCAATTTTGTTGATATGGGCATCAAGGCAGGGCTAATAGGCATACTGCTGGTTATGCTGTTTATGATTATTTACTATCGCCTGTCCGGAGTTCTGGCCAGCCTGGCTCTAATCTTCTATGGAGCGCTGGTCTTAGCCATCTTCAAACTGGTACCGGTTACGCTTACCCTGGCCGGTCTGGGAGGCTTTGTCATATCTATAGGCATGGCGGTAGATGCCAATGTGCTTATTTTTGAGCGGATGAAGGAGGAATTAAGAACAGGACAGACCCTGGGGGCAGCTATTGAGGCTGGTTTCGACCGTGCCTGGACAGCTATCAGGGACAGCAACATAACCACCTTCATTGCCTGCGGCATCTTGTACTGGATGGGTAGCATTCTTGTTGCTGGTACCCCGGTAAAGGGCTTCGCGGCGACTCTGTTTATCGGCGTGGCAGTAAGCATGTTGACTGCTATTCTGGTTACCCGCACCTTTTTACGCTTATTTGTGGGCAGTCCTTTGGCAAAAAGAACTAATCTATTTAGTCCATACCTGGGGAGAAGATAATGCTTGATATTATTGGTAAAAGATTTTGGCTTCTGTCTATTTCAGGTATTTTTAGCCTGCTTTGCGTTATTTTTCTGATAGCTTTTGGTCTAAAGATGGGGATTGAATTTAGCAGTGGCTCCATGATGACAGTAGGCTTTGAGCAGAAAGTAGAGCAGTCTGATTTGCAGGGGGAACTGGCCAGTTTAGGCTATACTAATGCCATTGTTCAGAGCACTGGAGGCGGTGATTTCTTTATCCGTACCGGCGAATTGAATAGTGACGACAAGGCGGCATTGGAGAGTGCCTTGACTGCCAGGTTTGGTTCGTTTACGGTAGGGGAGTTTGATTCGGTGTCACCTATGATAGCTACGGAGACGGCACGTACTGCGGCCATTGCGATAGCTATAGCGTCGATTGGTATATTGCTTTATATCACCTGGGCATTTCGCCGGATGCCCAGCCCCTTTTACTATGGGACATGTGCTGTGATAGCCCTGGTTGCCACTCTGCTGGTGGTATTGGGTGTTTTCGCGATTCTCGGTGCCATATTGGGCTGGCAAATTAATCTGATGTTTATTACCGGGATTCTGGCGGTTATCGGTTACAGTGTGAATAATACCGTCGTTATTTTCGATAGAATTCGTGAGAATTTGAGAAAAGGTGTAAGCCCCCATTTTGAGGTTATAGTGAATAATAGTTTGATAGAAAGCCTGGGTCGTTCCTTCAATACCAGTCTCACCACACTAATTGTGGTGATGGCTTTGCTCCTCTTTGTTGGGGCAACAATTCAGAATTTTGCTGTAGTGTTACTCATTGGCATCGTTTTTGGTACTTTCAGCTCGCTTTATATTGCTCCGCCCCTCTTGGTGGTCTGGGAGAAAGGTGAGTGGGGGAAGTTTGTTAAACGACCATCTCTGGTGCGTCCACTAGCCCGAAGAATACTACTACTAGGAAAACGACGCCCCAGCTAAAGCTAAGGACAGTTGATGAAGTTACTTATTTACCTCACCCCCTGTGTCCCCCTTCCCTTATCAAGGGAAGGGGGTCAGGGGGATAGGTTGATAAGCAATACCAAAAAGTAAGTGATGGATGATGTTTTCTACCAGAAGCGGCGTGGCTAAGCTTTTTCTCCCTAGGACAGGTTATGGATTTCCTTTATGGACTTAAGCAGGGGAGCAATATCGGGTACCCC
>CAYRNL010000072.1:0-4206 GCA_964425705.1 uncultured Dehalococcoidales bacterium | reverse complement strand
GATGATTTGCCCCAGTACTGGGAGCTGTTCAAAGACCCTGAAGACCAGACCAAGGGACGTTTCATAAACTCCATCCCCGGCTGGCTCTGCACGGAGATTAATTCTAAGAAGCTTAAGACTTACGGACTGGATGAGTACTACACTGACTTCCTCGCTGGCTCGGATGCAGCTCTGTCTGGTTCCATGGTCGCTGCCTACCAGAAGCATGAACCATGGTTGGGTTATTACTGGGCACCGACCTGGGTTCTGGGTAAGCTTGATATGACCTGGATTGAGGAGCCGCCCTTTGATGAAAGCCTGTGGGGGACCACTTATGGCTGCGCCTTTGCACCCACTCATGTTAATATTATAGTCAATTCCAGTCTTCTGGAGACGGCTCCTGATATAGTGGAATTCCTGCGCAACTATGAAACCACTACTTCCCAGAACAATAAGGTGCTAGCCTATATGCAGGCAAGTGATGCGAGCACTGAGGATGCTGCCATCTGGTTCTTGAAAGAGTACGAGTCATTGTGGACCGGGTGGGTACCGGCAGATGTCGCCGAAAAGGTTAAGGCAGCTTTAGCTTAGATATTAGGGTTGGCACTGAAAGGAGAAATTACAGTGGCTATAAAGGGAAAACTAGGCATCAAGATTCTTATGGCTTTTCTTGGTGTTTTACTTATGCTGCTACCATTTGCTGGTTGTGTGGCTGAGGAAGGAAAGAAGACCATCCGCTTCGCTGAGTGCGGCTGGGATACTGCTGGGACACATGCTCATGTTGCCAGTTTTATTGTGGAGCACGGCTATGGCTATCCGGTAGAACTTTTCCCTACTGATACCGTTCCCGGGATAATCGGAATACAGGAGGGAGACCTAGATGTTTACATGGAGTTAGGGGTAAACTCCGTACAAGAGGCGTATGACAAGCTTATTGCCTCTGGTCAGGGGGTAGACCTTGGCCTTACCTTTGGTGATATGAAGCAGGGGTGGCTGGTGCCGACTTATATGATTGAGGAGGGTGACCTGCCGGAAGGGATATCTGTTTTTGATTTGCCCGACTACTGGGAACTATTCAAAGACCCTGAAGACCCGACCAAGGGACGCTATTACGGTTGTCCCCCTGGCTGGATGTGTCACGAAACCGATGTAATGCAGTTTGAGGCCTGGGGGCTGTATGAGTACTATAGCCTCTTCATCACAGGCTCAGATGCTGCTCTGGTTGCTTCCATAGTCGCTGCCTTCGAGAAGCATGAGCCGTGGCTCGGTTTCTACTGGTCGCCGACCTGGGTTCTGGCCGATTATGACATGACCTGGATTGAGATGCCCCCCTTTGACCAGGAGGTATGGGATACCACCCGTGGCTGTGAATACCCCATCACCAACAGTGATATAGTTGTTAATGTCGGTCTTCTGGATAGTGCCCCTGATGTAGTGGAGTTTCTCCGCAACTATGAAACCGATATCGATTTGATGAGCGACTGGATGAAATATATAGAAGATAATGATGCGACTACCGATGAGGCTGCCATCTGGTTTCTGAAAGAGCACGAGTCATTGTGGACTCAGTGGGTACCGGCAGATGTCGCCGAAAAGGTTAAGGCAGCTCTAGTAGCCTAGATATCAAATAGGGGTATTGAAAGGGGGATGTGAGTTTGAGTAAGAATAATGCCTCATCTAATGGTGAGGTCTGTATTGAAGTTGAGGGGCTGTGGAAAATTTTCGGTCACAATGCTCAACAGATAATCAATTCAGAAAAACGCACCGCCACTAAAGAGGAAATCCTGGAGGAGACCGGCACCGTGGTGGCGGTGCGGGACGTATCTTTTAGAGCCAATAAGGGTGAGCTCTTTGTTATTATGGGGCTGTCCGGCAGCGGTAAGTCCACATTGATTCGCTGTATTCTTCGCCTTATTGAACCTACGGCGGGCAAGATTCTGATTAACGGGGAGGATGTCTGTGGTTATGATGAGAATCACCTGATGAATTTGCGTCGTCATACCACCGGTATGATTTTTCAGCACTTTGGTCTGTTTCCCCACCGAAGCGTAATTGATAATGTGGCTTACGGATTAAAGGTCAGAGGAGTATCCAAAGCGAAACGTTACGCTAAAGCACAAGAAGTTATTGCCATGGTAGGACTAAAGGGATGGGAGAGCCAATTACCCGGCACTCTCAGTGGCGGTATGCAGCAGCGGGTAGGCATAGCCAGAGCTTTAGCCAATGACCCGGAGATACTGCTCATGGATGAGCCTTTTAGCGGGCTTGACCCGTTAATTCGTCGGCAGATGCAGGATGAGCTTCTGGAGTTGCAGTCGGAGCTTCATAAAACAATTCTGTTCGTGACCCATGACCTTCACGAAGCTTTGAAGCTGGGGAATAACATTGCCATTATGCGTGATGGTGAGATTATTCAGACCGGCAAACCGGAAGAGGTGATAACGGCTCCCAGTGATGCCTACGTACGCGAGTTTGTCCAGGATGCTTCGCCAGCCAAGGTGCTTTCGGCTGAGAATATTATGGAACAACCTAATGTCCTTCTTTATGACTGGCAGGGACCCAGGGCAGCGATGCATATACTGAGAACCAGTAATCTGGATGAAGCATTTCTGGTAACTAGAGCTGACAAGCTGGTGGGGCTGGTAACGGTGGAACGCTTGATAGAGCTGTTCCGAAATAAGGGTACTTCTTTGCGGGATGCAATAGAGCCTGACTTGCCAACCTGTACTGCTGATATGGTGGTGGAGGACCTGTTTCCTCTGGTTGCTTCTACCGGGTATCCTCTCCCGGTGGTTAATGATAAGGGCAAGTTCCTGGGCGAGATACATACCAGCACCATACTGCTCAGCATGATTCAGGAGAAGGAGGAAGAAGAGGAAGAAGTGCTGGAAGAGGGGGCAGAGGAAGGGACAAAGACTAAAAAAACAGAGCCAGAGGAGATAAATGCCGATGTTTGAATTCCCTGAGTTTCTACGAGTACCACTGGCAGATTGGATTGACGCTGTTATGTCCTGGGTTTTGACCAATTGGGGGGTGGTATTTGACGCTATTGGTGATGGCATTCTGCATATGCTGCTTTACATTGAGAAGTTTCTTCTCTGGTTGCCGTGGTTTGTTATTGTGTTAATCGTTGGTCTTATCGCCTGGCGAGTTATGCGCTTGTGGTGGGCGGGATTGATTATGGCAGCATTTCTGGTTCTAATCGGTAGCTTCGGCTACTGGGACCTGGCGATGATGACACTGGCTGTCATAGTTGCCGCGGTAATTATCTCTCTGGGCGTTGGAATTCCCACCGGCATCGTTATGGCTCGGAGCAATCTTGTTGAGTCCATTATCAGACCGGTGCTGGATGCCATGCAGACTATGCCCAGTTTTGTTTATCTTATCCCGGCGCTGATGCTCTTCGGTCTGGGCAAGGTGCCGGCGGTGTTTGCTACCATTATCTATGCGGTGCCGCCGGTAATTCGTCTGACCAATGTTGGCATAAGGCAGGTGCCGCAGAGTGTAATTGAAGCGGCTCGAGCCTTCGGCTCCAGCGCCAGGCAGATATTGTTTGAGGTTCAGCTGCCACTGGCAATTCCGTCCATAATGGTGGGTATTAACCAGACCACGATGATGGCGCTGGCGATGGTAGTTATTGCCTCAATGATTGGCGCCAGAGGACTGGGGTTGGAAGTGCTGTTGGCGATTAACCGCATTGAGGTGGGGCGTGGCTTTGAGGCGGGGTTTAGCATTGTGTTACTGGCAATCATCATTGACCGGATAACCCACGCTATGGGCGCCCGCCAGGAGTATAAAGTGACCACCTGAGATACGGCCTAAACTTTAGAGTAATAATTAAGAAGGGGCTGGCGATGAGCCAGTCCCTATTTTTCTGCCATTTGAAGAGGAATCTTGTTCCAGTCTCTAATATTGTTACATACATCGGTTAGCATTTCCACCAAGTTTGAGTTGTTAAGTATATCTTCTTTGGTAAATATCGGACAGATATTTGCCGCAAACTGAGATTTTGTTCTCTCAAACTTCTTACCATAACCCTGCTCAATGTTTTTATCTAGATAGTCTGCAATATCTTCAAACTTGTCCAGTGATGGCAGACTAGACTTGCTAAAGTATTTACCCATTACGTCTGGCGGTATATAATTTTCAACTTCTTTTCCCTCTGTTATCCAGACTGTGCCACCCATTTGTTCTATTTCATCTGCGATGCGCTTCTTAGTATCATTT
>CAYRNL010000071.1:0-4327 GCA_964425705.1 uncultured Dehalococcoidales bacterium | reverse complement strand
TATTGGGTAGAAGTGGTGACCTGGCGGGTAAAAGGGTTGTGGTTACCGCTGGCGGTACTCAGGAGCCTATTGACCCGGTCCGCCATATTGGCAATCGTTCCTCAGGCAAGATGGGTTATGCTGTGGCTGAGGCAGCCAGGGATAGAGGGGCTGAGGTTAAGCTGATTACCGCTCCCACTTTCCTTTCTGAACCGGTTGGTATGGAGATTATCCATATTAGGACCACTGCCCAGATGAAGATGGCAGTGGCTGAAGCTACTGCCCAAACCGATGTCCTGATTATGGCGGCGGCGGTGGCTGATTACCAGCCGAAAGAGGTGGCTAAAAACAAGATTAAGAAAGAAGCTCCCAGTTTAACCCTGGAGCTGGTCAGAACCCCGGATATTCTGAGCGAGGTAAAGGGCAATTTCCTCAAGGTCGGCTTCGCTGCCGAAAGCGAGAATATAGTCGCCAATGCCAGGCAAAAGCTGGAGGAAAAACAGCTTGACATAATAGTAGCCAACGACATCACCGATGCCGAAAGCGGCTTCGGCGTTGATACCAATAAAGTAACCCTCATTGACCGAAATGGTAATGTTGAAAACCTACCCCTCTTAACCAAAAGAGAAGTAGCCGATAAGATACTGGATAGGGTGGTGGGGATGATGAAGAAAGAGGGATAAAATGCACACCTCTGTTCAAATAGTTGAAATTTCTATGCTGAGATATATTCCCGAACTCGTGGCGTGGGGTATCGGTGTAGCTCTGGCGGTGCTTATAGTCAGGCGTCGCGGCGGCAAAGCTGAGAAACTATTTCTGGCTGGCTGTAGTCTAATGTTTACCGTTCAGTTAGCCCGCCCTTTACTAAGCGAGCTTATGCAATCATTGATGTCGAAACAGAGCATGAGTAACATAGATATAGCAAAGACTATGGGACTGGCAATTAACCTGCCTTTCAGTGTCCTAACCATAGCGGGACTCGTATGCCTTGTCTGGGCTTTCTGGGTAAGGTTCCGAGGCGGGAGGCGGGTAACAACGTGATGGGAGTTAGCGAGTATTTAATGTTCCTTATGGGTTCCGCCCCGGCGCTGGTACTCTGGATTGCGGTTGTTATTTTTGCCACTATCATGCTACGGCGCGGCGGCGGCAGGGCGGAACGTTTCTTGATTTATGGTGCCGGGCTGAAGATAGTGAGCAATTTGCTTATTCTACCCTCGCTTGCCATTATGCACTGGCTTATTAACAAAGGTTACAGCATGGATTATGCAAACTCGGTTGTCTCGGGCTACGGGATGTTCTGTAAAGTCATCGGTATGGCGGGTATAATCTGCCTTGTCTATGCCTTCTGGGTAAAGTTTAGACAGGGGATAAAGCTATCCTCCTGACCCTATAGAAAGTGAAAGTCAAAGAGAGGCGAAACCCTAGGGGGAAATCCCCCCTGAGTCCCCCTTTGCGAAAGGGGGAGAACTTCTCCCTTTAAAAAAGGGAGAGTGAGAGGGATTTAAGTAGGAGAGGGGGATTAAGGGGGTGAGGTTGTTAACTAGATTGCGAAGAGGTAAGGATGACACAAGCACCAAACATTCAACATGAAATGCCCAAAGCCTATGAGCCGGGCAAGGTCGAGCAGAAGTGGTACCGGTTCTGGATGGACAAGGGCTATTTTACACCCAAGATAGACCCGGCAAAGAAACCCTTCGTCATCATTATGCCGCCGCCCAATGTTACCGGTGAGCTTCATGTGGGGCATGCCCTGACTGCTACCTTGGAAGATATCATGACCCGCTGGCATCGGATGAAGGGCGAACCAGCCCTATGGCTTCCTGGTATTGACCATGCTGGTATTGCCGCTCAGGTAGTGGTGGAGCAGCTACTGGCTAAAGAGGGACTGGACCGACACCAGTTGGGTAGAGATAAATTTCTGGAGAGGATGAGACAGTGGGCAAAGGAATGTCGGCATACCATTGCTGAGCAGCACCAGAGGCTGGGGGCTTCCTGCGATTGGAGTCGGGAGCGCTTTACCCTGGATGAGGGACCGAGTCGCGCGGTGCGTACCGCTTTTGTCCGTCTGTATCAGAAAGGACTAATCTACCGCGGGGAGCGGATTATCAACTGGTGTCCCCGCTGTGCCACTGCTCTCTCTGACCTTGAGGTAGACCATAAGGATATACAGGGACGTCTGTATTATGTCCGCTATCCTGTGGTTGAGGGTATCAAAGACTTCATAACTGTAGCCACCACCCGCCCCGAGACCATCCTCGGTGATACTGCGGTAGCGGTTAATCCTGAAGATGACCGATTCAAGGCAATGGTGGGCAAAAAGGTTATCCTGCCTGTGGTGAACCGGGAAATACCTATTGTGGCTGACGAGGCGGTTGACCCTGTCTTTGGCACCGGAGCGGTTAAAATCACTCCGGCTCACGACCCGGTAGATTTTGAGGTGGCTCAGCGGCACGGATTGGAACTGGTGAATATACTCAACCCAGATGCTACTATGAATGAGAATGCCGGACCATACCTTGGGCTTGACCGATTTGCCTGCCGCAAGGCAATAGTGTCTGACCTGGAGAAAGAAGGACTCCTGATAAAGGTTGAGCCTTACTCCCATTCGGTGGGGCACTGCCAGCGTTGCCAAACTATGATTGAGCCGCTCGCCAGTAAGCAATGGTTTGTTAACATGCCGCCTCTGGCTAAACCGGCTATTGACGCTGTCGTAGATGGTCGTATTACTATTATCCCCGAACGTTTCACCAAGGTTTATCTTAACTGGATGGAAAATATTCGCGACTGGTGTATCAGTCGCCAGCTATGGTGGGGTCACCGGATTCCGGTGTGGTATTGTCAGGACTGTGGTGAGCTAACAGTAACCGTTGACGACGCTAAAGTCTGCAGTCACTGTGGCTCAAGTAAGATAGAGCAAGACCCGGATGTTCTGGATACCTGGTTTAGTTCAGCGCTGTGGACTCACTCCACCCTGGGCTGGCCTGATGATACTGAGGAAATGCGCTACTTTTATCCCACTTCAGTGATGGAAACCGGCTATGACATCCTTTTCTTCTGGGTGGCGAGGATGATTATGATGGGTCTGGAGGATACCGGTGATATTCCTTTCCACACTGTTTACCTCCATGGTCTGATACGGGATGAGCGGGGAGAAAAGATGAGCAAGATTCGGGGCAATGTGCTCAATCCCATTGATACCCTGGAAAAGTATGGTACCGATGCCATGCGCTTTGCCCTGTCTACAGGCACATCGCCGGGGAATGACATCAAGCTAACCGTCTCCAGACTGGAAGCTGGTCGCAACTTTGCCAACAAGCTGTGGAATGCCACCCGGTTCATAATCAGGAGTATCGAGTCAGCCGAAGCCGATATGAAGATTAAGTGGCAACTGCTCCCAATAGAAGACCGCTGGATTCTATCACGACTTAACCGCACCGCCTTAAGTGTAACCGGTCTGATGGAGGATTTTCAGTTCGGTGAAGCCCAGAGGCAAATCCACGATTTCCTGTGGGGCGAATTCTGCGACTGGTATATTGAGATGGCCAAGATTCGTCTTCGCTCTGCCAAAGAGGTGGTGTCACCTATTCCGGTTCTGGTTCATGTTCTGGAGACCTCACTTCGTCTGTTGCATCCCTATATGCCCTTTATCACCGAGGAATTGTGGCAAAACCTCAAAGGTCGCTTTCCCCGGTGGCAGGCACCCGAGTCTATAACGGTAGCCACTTATCCCGAAGCTTCAGAGGCTGCTATTGACCCCGAAGCGGAGCGCATTATTGACCCTTTAGTAGAAATAATACGCTCCATCCGTAATGCCCGAGCTCAATACAAAGTGGAGAGTACCAGGTGGATTGCAGCGCAAATCTATGCCGGTAGTCTGGCATCACGGTTGGAACAATATACAGAAACTATTGAAGTCCTGGCCAGGGCAAAGCCGGTTACTTTGCTTGATAGCCGATTGGAAAACGCAGAGGGTAAAAATGTACTGGTACTGGTGCTTAAAGACTCTGAGGTGGTCATCCCGATGGAAAGTATGGTTGACCTGGAAGCCGAGGAGAAACGACTAAACAGTGAGATAGAGCAGAGCCAGGCTGAAATTACTCGCCTTAAAGCCAGGCTTGAGGATAAGAACTTTCTGACCAAGGCGCCAGTAGCTGTTATTGACAAGGAACGCCAGAAGCTCTACGGTGTTATCGATAGGCTGAGGAGGCTGCAACAACAAATCATTAAATTTTAAGGGGGTGTAGGATGTCTGAAAGAACGCTTATTCCATTGGATGGTTCCGAGGTAGGTGAGGCTGCCCTGCACTATGTTGAGGGTATGATATCCAGGCTGGCACCGGGGCAACCGG
>CAYRNL010000070.1:0-4348 GCA_964425705.1 uncultured Dehalococcoidales bacterium | reverse complement strand
TGAGCTAATTAATGTTAATAACGGTGTGGTGGAAGTAAAGCTAACCGGTGCCTGTGCCGGCTGTCCTATGTCCACCCTCACCTTAAAAATGGGAATTGAAAAAATCCTGAAGCAGGAAATCCCTGAGGTTAAGGAAGTAGTCGCTGTCTAGACTATCCTTGGGGCAAAGGAATTAGTCTATCCTTTTTCTTCAACCTGAAAGGCGTGGTGTAAGGCACGAACCGCACCTATAACCTTACTTTCCTCAATAATACAGGTTATCCTTATCTCCGAGGTAGTAATAAGCTGGATATTTATGCCCTGCTCACCAAGCGCCCCAAACATTTTGGCAGCATAACCAGGCGTATTCTGCATCCCGGTGCCAATAATACTAACCTTGCCCAACTTGGTATCGCTGAGGCATTCCCTGGCGCCAATTGACTGAGCTATAGGCTCCACCACCTTCATTGCCCTATCTAAATCACTTTCCGCCACAGTAAAGGTCAGGTCAGTAATATTATCAATGCTGGCATTCTGAACAATGGTATCCACACTGATATTTGCCCTGGCTAAAGGCTGGAAAATAGCGGCAGAAATACCGGGACGGTCAGGAACACCCACCACCGTTATCTTAGCCACATCAAGGTCATGAGCGATACTTCTCACCTTATTTCGCACTTCCATAGATGCTCCTCCATGAATTAATGTGCCCGGGCTATCATTGAAGCTGGAGGCTACCAGAATGGGAATATTAAATAGCTCACCCAACTCCACTGCCCGGGGATGCATCACCTTAGCTCCAGAGGTTGCCAGCTCCAGCATCTCCTCATAGCCAATCTCAGTGAGCTTGCTGGCTTCAGGAACAAGGCGGGGGTCAGCAGAATATATTCCCTCAACATCAGTGTATATCTGACACTCCTTTGCCCCCAGGCTGGCAGCTAACGCGACCGCCGTAGTATCCGAACCACCCCGCCCCAGAGTGGTGACATCCATCTCATCAGTAATCCCCTGGAAGCCGGCAATGATGACAATATTCCCCTTCTCCAGCTCTTTGACCACCCGCCGGGCTTCAACTTCAAGGATTCGAGCCCGACTATGAGCAGAATCGGTCCTTATCCCCGCCTGAGCACCGGTGAGGCTGATTGCCTGATAGCCCATTTCCCGCAGCGTTATTGCCAGCAAGGTGCTGGAAACAATCTCCCCGGTAGAAAGCAAAAGGTCGAGCTCCCTCCTATCAGGATGCTTAGAAACCTGATAAGCCAGCTTAACCAGCTCATCGGTGGTATCTCCCATAGCTGAGACGACGACCACCACCTGGTCACCCTGAGCCTTAGCCTGAGCTATACGGCGGGCGACATTTTTAATCCTCTTGGCATCGGCTACCGATGAACCACCGTACTTCTGAACAATCAGAGCCACTTTTCACTTACCTCTCTATCAGCCTACCCATAATATTATATCCGGGGTCAATAAACAAGCCAGTGCTTTTTGCCTCAGACTCGGTGAATCTCTTGGCTCCGTTAGCGGTAAACCCCACCCCCCAGAGCATAAAGGGCACCGGCTCGGCAACATGGGTGCGGACTTTAATTGGCGTCGGGTGGTCAGGCATAACTAACAGCCGAAGAGCATCCCCACGCCAGGAGCGAAGCTGCCCGACAACCTCCCTGTCTACCCTCTGGATAGCCTCTACTTTATCATCAACGGAGCCGGAGTGAGATGCTTCATCCGGCGCCTCAATATGAATAACGACCAAATCATGCTTATCAAGCGCGTGAAGAGCACCGGCTGCTTGAGCACTATAGTCATTGTCCTGCCCATCAGTTACTCCCGCTATCTCTAATACACCCATCCCTGCCATTCGGGCTAAACCCCGGAGAAGGTCAACCCCGGATGTCACCACAGCATCAAGACCGTAAACTTGCCTGAAAGCCGGCATATCAGGCACCCTGCCGCTACCCCAGAAGAGCCAAATCATTGTTGACGGGATGTCTCCATTATTTCTCCGCTTTATATTTACCGGATGGTCTCGGAGCACTCCTTCAGAACGCTTCATCAGCTCCAGCAGCAGGTTACTCCCCGGACCTTGGGGCAAAAACTCGGCAATGGGCTTATCCGGGATATCATGAGGAGGCGTGCAGGCAGCTAAAAGGGTATCCTCCCGTCCTTTGAGCTTACAGATGTGCCGGTAGCTAACCCCGGGGTAAAAGTGCACCTGGTCACTGCCCAGGCTTTCGTTGATGGTGGCGATAATCTTTCTTGACTCAGCAGTGCTGATATAATTTGAGCTATGGCTCAACATTTTGTCGTCACGAACCGCCACCAGGTTGCAGCGAAAAACGACCTCCCCGTCACCAACAGGAATACCCATACTCCGGGCTTCAATACCAGCCCGCCCCTGATAATAAACCTTCGGGTCGTAGCCAAGCACTGACATACAGGCACTGGCACTGGTCGGCTCCATCCCCGGCGGTATGGTGCGTGCCAAACCGACAACACCTTCTCTGGCTAGAGCATCAAGGTTGGGCGTCTCCGCCAGCTCCAGGCTGGTCTTGTCGCCACGCTCAGGCAACGGCCAACCGGCAGCACCATCAATTATTACAACGCAGTATTTCATCCTATTTTCTTACCTTCCCCTTACCAAGCAAAAGGCACTTCTGGCAATAAATGGCTTCAACGGAAAAGCGGGCTTTGCCCTCTATTCTATCACGAAAGACTGCAGCTCGCACTTATACCTTGCCCAATGCACAGGGAAAAAACAGGGGATAGCTTGCCAAACAATCTCCCTTTACAAATTCGGCACCAATACTGTATTCTAGTTTAAAAGGAGACGGTTGATTGTATCAAGCACCGCGGGGAACCTCAGACATTCTGCCTGAAGAGCAACCATTCTGGCGTTACATAGAGCAAAAAGCAGTTAATATCTGCCAACTCTATGGTTATGAGCGCATTGACTCTCCCGCCTTTGAGGACGCAGATATTTTCATCCGCACCATAGGTGAGGAAACTGACATTGTAGAAAAGGAGATGTATACCTTTGAAGATAGAGGGGGGAATAAACTAACCCTGAGACCAGAGGGCACAGCGCCGGTATGCCGGGCTTACATAGAGCACGGCTTACATAATCTGCCCCAGCCGGTAAAGCTGTATTATATTACCCCCATTTTTAGATACGAGAGACCCCAGGCAGGAAGATACCGGCAACACTACCAGTTTGGCTGTGAAGCTATCGGCGATGCCGACCCTGCCCTTGATGCTGAAGTCATTGATGTCGCCTGGCGATTCTTTGCATCACTGGGGCTTCACCAACTGTCTCTTCAGCTCAACAGCATCGGCTGTAAGCAGTGCCGACCGCAATACCTGGCGGCTCTAAAGGACTACTACACCAAGTACCGCCACAACCTTTGTCCTGACTGCAAAACCAGATTAGAGAGGAACCCCCTCCGCCTCCTTGACTGTAAAAAGCCGGGATGCCAGCAACTAGCCGACTCCGCCCCGAGGAGCGTGGACTATCTCTGCCCGCAATGCGCTGAACACTTTGACCGACTGAAGAAATATCTTGGCTTGCTGGAGATTCCCTTTGAAGTCAACCACCGGCTGGTTCGGGGCTTGGACTACTACACCAGGACAGTATTTGAAATTCAGCCCGAGGCAGAAGGCGCTCAGAGCACCCTCGGCGGTGGAGGAAGATATGACGACCTGATTGAAGAACTGGGGGGTAAACCCACCCCGGCTCTGGGTTTTGCCATCGGTATCGAGCGGATAATACTCAATCTAAAGAAACAGGGCATCTCCGTCCCACCCCTCCCCCAACCCCGGGTGTTCATTGCCCATATCGGCGATGATGCCAGGGTGGAAGCCATAAAACTGGCAGCCAGGCTTAGACAGGCGGGCACTGGTGTCATTGAAGCTATCGGCAACAAGAGCCTGAAAGCGCAGTTAAGACAGGCTAACACCCTCGGTGTCCGCCACACCGTAATCATCGGTGAGGATGAGATTAAGACTGGCACGGTGATATTGCGGGATATGACCACCGGAGAGCAGAAGACAATGCCTCTTGGCCAATTAGAAGGGGAGCTTGGGTAACCAGCCCCACCCTCTACCTTCACTTCGTAGCTAAATTGTGCTATAATAGTATAAATGGCTGCCTCAAAATCATACGAAACCACTGGTAAATGGGTAGTCTCTTTTCTTATCAGAAGCTACTTGGTTTTACTGTCTTCAGTCAACTACCAATCTTATTTTTTATCTCACCAGCAAGGAGGTAATGCCCAGCTATGACACAAGAAATGCCTTCCCCAACTGAACCAATAAACAACGAGTATACTGCTGAAGATATTCAGGTGCTGGGCGGGCGAGAGGCAGTGCGCCG
>CAYRNL010000069.1:0-4369 GCA_964425705.1 uncultured Dehalococcoidales bacterium | reverse complement strand
GGGGTCGTGGGTTCAAATCCCACTCCCTCCGCCATATTAGATAGGATACCCCTTAACCAAGGGGTATATTTTCTATAGCACTATCGGTGGAGAGAAATGCCTAACTATTATATCTGGACTATAGGTTGTCAGATGAATAAGGCGGAATCGGAGCGGCTTGGCAGCTATCTGGAGCAGTTAGGCTATGAGGCGACTGCTACCGCTGAGGAGGCTGATTTAATTGTGCTTAATAGCTGTGTGGTGCGCCAGAGCGCCGAGGACAGGATTATTAACAAGCTCCATTCCCTGGAACCGTTGAAGAAGTCACATCCAGATATAAGTCTGGCGGTTACCGGCTGTCTGGTAAACTCAAAAATTGACCAGCTCCAAAGCAGATTCCCCCATGTTGACTACTTTTTTAAGCCGGGAGAATACCCACCATGGCTGGAGGAACAGGGCAATCTCCACACGATAACACCCCGGCATCCCTCACCCAGCACCTTTGTGCCTATCACCCAGGGCTGTGATAACTTCTGCTCCTATTGCATAGTTCCCTACCGACGGGGGCGGGAAAGGAGCCGCCCCGTTGAAGAAATCGCCAGCGAGGTCAAGAGGCTGGTGCATCGCGGGGCAAAGGAGGTTATTTTACTGGGACAGAATGTGGATTCATACGGGCATGACCTGCCTGATAAACCAGAGCTTGCCGACTTACTGGGTGAACTGAACAAAATAGAGGAGTTAACCCGCATCCGCTTCCTGACCAACCATCCTAAAGACATGAGCTCCAGACTCATTGAGGCGGTAGCTTGTCTGGACAAGGTCTGTGAGCAGATATGCCTTCCTGTTCAGTCAGGCAGTAACGATATTTTGAAAGCGATGAGGCGAGGCTACACCGTAGAGCACTACCGCCAGCTTATCACCCGGATACGCAGTAAGATACCAGAGGTAGCCCTCAGCAGCGATGTCATTGTTGGCTTCCCATCAGAAACAGAGGAGCAGTTTCAGCAGACCTTTAACTTGCTATCCGAACTGAAGTTTGATACAGTCCATGTAGCTGCCTATTCCCCAAGACCGGGAACCATTGCCAGCCGAGAATACGAAGATAATATACCTCTAACTGAAAAAAGGGAGCGGTTAAACAAGATTGAAAAGCTTGAGGAAGGTATCGCTACCGAAATTAACCGCCGACTATTAGATAAGACAGTAGAAGTTCTGGTAGAAGGGAAGAAAGGCGATAAGTGGCAAGGTCGCACTCGAAGTGATAAACTGGTATTCTTTAGTAGCTATGATGATTTCCTGGGACAACTGGTAAAGGTCAAGATTGAAAAAACAAGCCCCTGGTCACTGCAGGGTAAGCTTTTAAATAATACTAATTAAAGGAGGAGAGGTGAGCAAAATTAAGAAGCTAACTTTAGGATTAACTGGAGCGCTGCTCGTTGCTCTAGCATCTTTAGGTGGCTGTGGCCTGGAGGGAGGTGCCGAAGAGGGAGGCAGTATAATCCCACTTATCCTAATGCTGGTATTTATCTTCGGCATATTTTACTTCCTTCTGATTAGACCACAACGCAAGAGGCAGAAGGAACACCAGCAGCTGATGACGGAGCTGAAAAAAGGAGACAAGGTAATCACTGCCGGTGGCATCTATGGAGTAATTGAAAGCCTCAGCGAAGATAGTATCATCATCAAAGTAGAATCAGGGGTAACAATGAGAGTAGCCAGGGGCAGCGTAGCCCTCAAGCGAGAGGGATAAGGCTTTTATCAATCCAGTTCCTTTCGTCTTCTTCTGTATGAAAGCAGCCGTTTATTTACTTTCATCATTGATATATATCCTGAAAAAAGATAGCTTGATAGAGCAAGTATGGTTAATGAGCAAATGAGTGATTCCAATCAAATTATCAAGGAAAAGATAGCTGAGCTAAAGAGGGAGCTGAGAGCAACTATTGTTGCTCATAATTACCAGCGAGCCGAGGTTCAAGATATAGCCGATTTTGTCGGCGACTCCCTGGAGCTAGCTCGTCAGTGCACCGAGGTAGATGCTCAGACCATCGTCTTCTGCGGCGTGCGTTTTATGGCAGAAACCGCCGCCATCCTTAACCCTGACCGGACGGTACTGCTAACCGAAAATAGTGCCGGCTGTCCCCTAGCCGATATGATTAGTGCTGACGAGCTGAGACGGTGGAGGCAGAGATACCCCAAGGCATCAGTCGTCTGCTATGTGAATTCCCCGGCTGAAGTTAAGGCGGAAAGCGATATTTGCTGCACCTCGGCTAATGGCGTCCAGGTAGTGAACTCGTTAGAAAACGATGACATACTCTTTGTCCCCGACCAGAATCTGGGGCATTTTGTTGCCACTCAAACCAAAAAGCACGTAATTCTTTACCCCGGCTACTGCTATGTACACCATCGCATTAAGCCAGAGCAATTAAAGCAGGCAAAAAAACTCCATCCTGAAGCTCAGGTTTTAGTCCATCCTGAGTGCCGACCTGAAGTAATCGCCCTGGCTGATGCTGCCCTCAGTACCTCGCAAATGCTCCGCTATACCAGGGCATCTCCGCATAACAGCTTCATTATCGGGACTGAAGAAGGAATACTTCATGGGCTTCGTAAGGAGAACCCGGATAAGTCCTTTTATCTGGTGACCAATAGCCAAATCTGCACCGATATGAAGAAGACAACCCTGGAAAAGGTTGCTCAGATAATGGAGCTGAAACAAAATATAGTTACCGTTCCCGAAGAGATACGGGTTAAAGCCAAACTAGCCGTGGACCGAATGCTGGCTATTTAGAGTTTATTATCAACCTCACCCCCTTTAAACCTCCCTTGATAAATAACCTCCTGCTAGATAAAATGTTCTGGGGGTCTAATCTGTGAACCAGTATGACTATATTATAGTGGGTAGTGGTATCGCTGGGCTCTATACTGCTCTGCTAGCCAAGGAGCAGGGGAGCGTGCTTATCCTGACCAAGGGCAGCATTGATGACTGCAACACCAAATATGCTCAGGGGGGCATTGCCGCCGCTATAGACAAGGAGGACTCCCCCGAGCTTCATTTTCAGGATACGATAACTGCCGGCGACGGGTTATGTGATGAGGAGGCAGTGCATATCCTGGCCAACGAAGCTCCCGACCGCATCGCCGACCTGGTCCACTTCGGGGTTCCCTTTGATACCATCAATGGTGAGATTGCCCTCACCATTGAGGCAGCACACAGTCGACGCCGCATCGCACACGCCGGGGGTGACGCCACCGGCGCCTATATTGAAACTACTCTGAGCAATCAGGTGCGTTCGTCCAAAATCCAGGTACTTGAAGATTGCCTGGCTACCGAGATTCTAGTAGAAAAGGGAATAGTTAATGGAGTAAAAGCCCTTGACTGCCGCACCGGTTCTATTGAGGAATTTGGCTGCCGCTACCTGATTCTGGCTACCGGTGGTGCCGGGCAGCTATTCAAGCTCACTACGAACTCAACGGTAGCTACCGGCGATGGTGTCACCCTGGCATTTAACGCCGGGGCAGAAATTATTGATATGGAATTCTTCCAGTTCCACCCCACCGCCCTGCGCCTGCCCGGGGTAAACCCTTTCCTTATTTCTGAAGCTGTCAGGGGGGAGGGGGGAGTGTTGCGCAATGTAGAGGGCTACCGCTTCATGCCTGACTATACACCAGCGGGTGACCTTGCCCCCAGAGATGTAGTGGCTCGTAGCATAGTATACGAGATGGCGAAAACAGGTTCAGACAGGGTTTTCATTGATGTTACCCACCTGCCAACCCATGTTACCACCACCCGCTTCCCCCATATCTACCGCTTCTGCCTTGACCATGGCCTTGATATTACCAAGGGATTAATCCCGGTGGCACCAGCGGCTCACTATATGATGGGCGGCGTCAGGACCAATAGCTGGGGAGAAACTAACATTGCTGGCTTATTCGCCGCCGGCGAAACCGCCTGCACCGGAGTCCACGGAGCCAACCGGCTGGCTTCAAACTCAATGCTGGAAGTGCTTGTGTTCAGCAAAAGAATCATGCAAAGAACAGGAAAAGGAGCTAAAACAGAAACACCCACCGCCGGTAAAGGCGAGGAAGTTCACTGCTCGCTAAGCCAGCGGCAACCTACCAAAGAGGTGCCAGCACCCAGCCTCTCCGCTTTGCAACTGCTACACTGGGACAAAGTGGGCATTATCCGCAACAAGGAAAGCCTGGTTGAAGCCGCCGATACTCTGGCTTCCTGGCAGAAATCCTTACCCAAGCCCACCGACCGCCCTTCCCATGAACTGAGTAACCTGGTGCTTGTTGGACGATTAGTAACCGAAGCTGCCCTTATCCGGGAAGAGAGCCGAGGTGCCCATTTCCGTTCCGATTTCCCCCACAGCTCTCACCGCTGGCGACACCG
>CAYRNL010000068.1:0-4417 GCA_964425705.1 uncultured Dehalococcoidales bacterium | reverse complement strand
GCTGATGGTCGTGCCTGGGATGAGCTGCGACCGGTAAAAATAACCCCCGGCTTCCAGAGCTTTGCTGAAGGCTCAGCGCTAATAGAACTGGGGAAAACCCAGGTGCTGTGCTCGGTCAGCGTGGAGGAAAGGGTGCCAGCCTTCCTCAGGGGAGGGGGTAGTGGCTGGGTTACCGCTGAATACGCTATGCTCCCCCGTTCCACAGCCACCCGCACCCCCCGTGATTCTTCACGGGGCAGGATTGCCGGCAGAAGTCAGGAAATCCAGCGACTTATTGGGCGCTCACTAAGAGCCATTACCGACCTCAGCGCACTCGGTGAGAGAACCTTAATCGTAGATTGCGATGTCATCCAGGCAGACGGTGGTACCAGAACCGCCGCCATTACCGGTTCTTATGTCGCCCTGCATCAGGCATTACAGACCCTGGCTAATATGGGGATAATACCATCCATACCCCTGAAGAGTGCAGTGGCGGCTACCAGCGTCGGTATTACGCACAGCTATAAAATGCTAGACCTGTGCTACGATGAGGACTGCAACGCTACCGTTGACTTTAATGTGGTCATGACCAGTGAGGGTAAGTTCGCCGAGATTCAGGGCACAGCAGAGATTAGCCCTTTCTCCAAGGAAACTATGGACTCCTTACTCTCCCTGGGGGAAAAGGGCATCAGACAATTGTTTCAAGTTCAACAAGCTGCTCTGGAGACAGCAAAGACAAAGTAGGTATTTATATTTACCTCACCCCCTTTACCCCTCGTAAAGGGAGAGGGATAAAGAGTGAAGGGTTGGTAAAGCTATCCCCTTCTAACTTTCCCTAATCCTGGAAACCAAACCTCTACGGGCGCACCTGCCCGCTACCGAAGATAATCCACTTATAGGTGGTTAGCTCTTTCAGCCCCAACGGACCCCGGGCATGCAATTTCTGGGTGCTGATACCTACCTCAGCCCCCAACCCAAACTGACTACCATCGGTAAAGCGGGTGCTGGCGTTAACATAGACGCAAGCCGCATCCACCTCGTTGAGGAAGCGCATCGCCGCTTCATACTCCTCGGTAACAATAGCCTCAGAGTGCCCCGAGCCATAATGCGCAATGTGTTCTATTGCCTCGTCCACGGAATTCACCACTTTTATCGCCGCCGCCAGCGACAGATACTCCTTGCCCCAATCCTCATCCGTAGCCGGGACGAGCTTCAAATCAGGATTGGATTTAAGGATGGATAACGCCCGCTCGTCACAGTGCATCTCCACCCCTGCCTTGGCCCACTCCGCAGCTACCAGGGGCAGATAGCGAGGAGCAATATCAGCGTGAACCAGCAGAGAGTCCAGAGCATTACATACCGTAGGACGCTGCACCTTGGCGTTGAAGGCAATCGCCACTGCCTTGCCCACATCAGCACTTTTATCCACATAGGTATGGCAGACACCAATACCACCACTTACTACCGGCATTGTAGCATTTTCGGTAACAAACCTTATCAGTCCAGCACCACCCCGGGGAATAAACAGGTCAATGATGTCATCCATCTTGAGCAGGTGATTGACCAGGGTTCGGTCAGTATTATCAATAAACTGCACGGCGCCGTCAGGGACTCCCGCCCTGGTTGCCGCTTCCTGAACTACCTTAGCCAGGGCGCTATTGGAGTGAATTGCCTCTTTACCACCCCGCAAGATAATGGCATTACCTGACTTGAGACACAGGACAGAGATGTCTATGGTAACATTGGGACGACTTTCATAGATAGCACCAATGACCCCCAGTGGGACTCGCTTTCTACCTATCTGCAAGCCATTGGGCATGGTGCGCATATCAAACACCTCTCCCACCGGGTCGGGGAGGGCAGCTACTGACAGCGCATCCTGGGCAATGGATTCAAGACGGCTGGAGTTCAGCATCAGACGGTCAAGCATAGCCGTACTCATGCCTGATGACTCACCTGCCTTATAGTCAACCTGATTTGCCGCCAGTATTTCCTTCTGCTTAGCCAGTAAATCCCTGGAAATATTATGTAAAGCTTTATTCTTGACCTCAGCCGAAAGGTAAGCCATCCGCCGAGATGCCGCCTTCGCCGCCCTGCCCTTAGCCTTCAGTTCATTAATAGCTGACTGCATACATCTCACCCCTTTTTAATTTTTTGGTAACTCTATCTCCCTTTCAAGGGTGATTACATTCATGACAATAAATAATTCCAGCAGAAAATATTACCTTGCCCCCTATTCTATCACGAAAGGCAACAACTCGCACCTGAAGCTTACCTGATAGCCCCTTCTTACGACTGAGAATCGCACAAATTTATCTGCCAGTGAGGTATTGACTATAGCATAAACACTAGAGAGTCCAAAATCATCTTGTTTTGACAGGTTGATTATGCTATGATGAGTTTAGGCGAAAATGACCACAGAAAAAGAGAAGGCGCTGGAGCTGGCTATCAGCCAGATTGAAAAGCGTTATGGCAAAGGCTCAGTGATGAAGCTGGGAGAGACGGCGGGTATACCGCCGATTGAAGCTATTCCCAGTGGTTCACTGGCGCTAGATGTGGCTTTGGGTGTGGGCGGTATCCCCAAGGGGCGGATTACCGAAATATTCGGCCCCGAAGCGTCAGGGAAAACAACCTTAGGTCAGCATGTAATTGCTGAAGCGCAAAAGAGAGGAGGCTTGGCTGCCTATATTGATGTGGAGCATGCTCTGGACCCCTCTTATGCTGGTAATTGCGGTGTTAATGTTAATGATTTGCTGGTTTCCCAGCCCGATACCGGTGAGCAGGCTCTGGAGATTACCGAGGCGCTGGTCAGAAGTGGGGCGGTAGATGTGATAGTGATTGATTCGGTGGCTGCCTTAGTACCCCAGGCTGAAATTGAGGGGGAGATGGGGGATGCTCATGTTGGCTTGCAAGCCCGCTTGATGTCGCAAGCATTGAGAAAGCTGGCTGCCGCCATTGGTAAGTCAGGCACAGCGGTGGTATTCATTAACCAGCTCAGGGAAAAGGTAGGCATTATCTTTGGCAATCCCGAGGTGACACCGGGCGGCAGAGCTTTAAAATTCTATAGCTCGGTAAGGATAGACCTAAGGCGCACTGACACGATTAAGGGAGGAAATCAGATAATAGGCAATCGTGTCCGAGCCAAGGTAGTCAAGAATAAGGTTGCTCCCCCGTTTCGGAGTGCTGAATTTGACATTATGTTTGACCATGGCATAAGCAGGGAGGGGAATCTTATCGATATGGGAGTAGAGCTGGGGCCAGTGAAGAAAGCTGGTGCCTTTTTCTCTTATGGTGACATTCGCCTGGGGCAGGGTAGAGAGAGTGCTAAACAGTATCTGAACCAGAATCCTGAGCTTGCTCAGGAGCTTGAGGAGCAGATTAGAGCCTCAGCCGTCACCACTCCTATTATGATATCTAGTGAATAGGGATATCTAGTTAATCAAATAGGTTGGTAGTTAATTAGCTGAGTAAGGCTGAGGCTTACGGTCTCAGCCTTGTTTATTAAAAGGAGTATAGCAGGTTAATGGCAAAGATTACTGCCATTCGTGCCGGCAAAGGTCGGAAAAAGCGGGTAAATGTATTCCTGGATGGTAAGTTTTCCTTCAGCCTGGAGGCTGAGGTGCTGCTGAAGGAAAACTTGCACGAGGGGCAGGAGCTAGCTGCCGAAGAGCGAGAAGGGTTGACCCGGGCTGATTACGTTCATCGCTGTCGGGATGCGGCTCTTCATTACCTTAGTTACCGACCCCGCAGTGAGTCGGAAATAAAGCAACGGCTTCACCGGCGTGGCTTTAATGGGGGTAGTGTCGACGCGGTGATAGCTCAGCTAAAAGAACAGGGATTGGTGGATGACGCCGCTTTTGCCCAATTCTGGAAGGATAACCGGGAATCATTCAGCCCGCGTAGCCAGTGGCTCACTAAACTGGAGCTGAGGCGGAAGGGGGTAGCTGACGATATTATAGACCAAGTGGTTGATAGCGTTGATGATGACCGGAGTGCCTACCGGGCAGCCCAGAGCAAGGCTCGTCATTTACCCCTGACTGACTATCAGGACTTTCGCCATCGGTTGGGCGAATATCTCAAACGACGTGGCTTTAGGTATGGGGTGATAAATCATACTGTGGAAAGAATATGGCAGGAACTAGGCAATAGGTCGGAATAACCTTTTGCCTTGACTCTGAATTAGTAGTATTAGCTATTTATGGTCTACCCCCAGTAGCTAAAGAGCTACAAAAGAAAGCGAGGTGAATATGATAGTAAATATATTAACCGTCTTTTTTAGTTTTGTTATCGGTGTGGTATTTGGGGGTATGGCTGCCTTTCTGTTGGCTCGAGTCTGGATTAGCCGACAAATACGTATCGCCGAGAGGAAAGCAGCGAGGGTAGTAGTTGAAGCTAAAAATGAGTCTAAGAACGCACTCCGTGAAGCCAGGGAAGAGGC
>CAYRNL010000067.1:0-4543 GCA_964425705.1 uncultured Dehalococcoidales bacterium | reverse complement strand
ACTTCTGCAGCCTCTCTCTGGGTCGTTCCGAAATGGGCAAATCATGGATGGTAAACGATTTCTTCATTAATCCTGCCTCCATGCCCGACTTTCCACTGCCAGCCCCACGGCTAAGGGCAGCCCGGTAATCAGGGCAGTCATTACCACAATCGGGACAGGATGCACCCTGTTTGCTGCCGCCTCAATTGGTTGATACTGCTGGCTAATTTGCTCCCGCCATAAAGCATCCAGACCATCCATATCAAACCCGTAAACTTTCTCCAGGGCTGTATCATAGCCGCTACCCTCCCTGAAGGTATTTAATAGCTCCAGCATCTTATTCTGCCCGTAATTACCGATAAGGAATTCCACCAGACTATAACTCTGGGCATAGGCCAGGGTTGCCTGGCTGGCATAAGCGGAAAAGGGAGATGACAGGCTACGCACTGTGATAAGCCTATCTTCTGTTACTGCCCTATAGAGGACATCGACGAATTGTGGCTGCAGCGCTCCCTCGGTACTCATGGCTAAACCTTCATCAAGCCAGGTAGGCAGGTCATTGTAAGGATTAAGGGTCATCTGATGGATAACCAGATGTGTCAGCTCGTGGGCAATTGCCCGCTTCCCCCAGTCAAGGTTAAGCGGAGATATGCCAATGGCGATGGTATCGTATCGGGTAAAGGCTACCCCTCCAGTCCACTCCTGGGGGTAAATCATCGCCCCCTGTAAATCCTGGGCACTGGCGTAAACATATATTTCAACCGGCTCCTCAGGATAGACACCGGTATTTTCCAACAGCCGAAACAGTGCCTGCTGAGCCACCGCCATTAGCTCCCGGGCAAAGGAATCGTCCCCCTGATACCAGTATATGGTTACTTCGCCCTCGGTTAAGCTAAGCCAGGAGTAACGGACATCATTAAACTGTACCTGATGGGGAGCCGTCTCTACGCTGCCGCCACTGGCATCAGCTACTGTCCACCAGTAGGTTACTATTGACCCCGGAGGCAAGCCGCCCGTTTTCCGCATATCCCAGGTCCACTCTGCCTCAACCTGGGTGCTGGGCACGAACTCAATATAGACCTCGCTGGCTACCCGGGCAAAGCCTGCCCGGTCAACCATATAGTGGAGGCGAATATCAGTAATATTGACATTGCTCTGGGCAGACAAACTGAAGCTGAGCTGTGATGGAAAGTTTGCCTGAGCCGAGCTATCCAAGATTACCGGCTCACTCTGGGCTTGAGCCAGACCGGGGCTCAATAAAGCCAGAAACAGAAAAATAACTACGGTTAATATACTTACCTTCTTAATCATTCTTATTGCCCCATATTAGACCGGAGATAAGCGGTCAAGAAGTCATCAAGCTCACCATCCAGTACCGCCTCGGCGTTACTTGTTTCATAATTGGTTCGGTGGTCTTTCACCATTTTATAGGGATGGAGGACATAGCTTCTAATTTGATTGCCCCAGCCAGCAACTATGCGCTCCCCCTTAAGTCTGGCTCTCTCCTCAGCCTGTTTCGCCAGTTCCCACTCCAGCAGGCGAGAGGTAAGTATTCTCATAGCGATGTCCTTATTCTGGTGCTGAGAGCGCTCACTCTGACAGGTAACCACCATTCTCGTGGGAAGGTGAGTCAACCTGACAGCACTGCTTGTCTTCTGCATATGCTGTCCTCCCGGTCCGCTGGACCGGAATACCTCCACCTTCAATTCATCAGGCTCTATCCTGACATCAACATCGGCTTCAGCTTCAGGCATAACCTCAACCAGAGCAAAGGAGGTATGTCGGGCATGGTCAGCGTCAAACGGGGAAAGCCGAACCAGACGATGCACCCCATGTTCTGATTTTAGGTAGCCACAGGCATAATTACCGCTAATCTCAATAACCGCACTCTTTATTCCTGCCTCCTCTCCTGGAGATACATCCAGCACTTCAGCCTTATAACCACGCCGTTCCGCCCAGCGAAGGTACATTCTCAGCAGCATCTCCGCCCAATCCTGAGACTCGGTGCCTCCAGCCCCGGCATGAACCGCCAGAATGGCATCTCTACTGTCATACTCACCGGTAAACGCCATCTCCAGCTCCATCTCATCAAGGCAAGAGGTCACCTGCCCTATCTCAGACTGAATCTCTGCCATAAGCGAGGCGTCGCCTTCTGCCAGAGAAGCCAGTTCAGCAATATCAGTCACCTTTTTCTCCAGCCCCCGCCACTCCGCCACCATCTTCTTCTGCTCGGCTAACCGGCGCATAACATTTTGTGCTTTCGCCGGGTCTGACCAGAGGTCGGGCTGGGCTGACTGCTTCTCCAAACTGGCAACCTCTTTCTCTCTAGTAGCGATGTCAAAGATGCACCAGCGCCATAGAGACTCTACTCTTTAAATCCTTTAGCTTATCCGTTAACTCCTGCATTTATACTCACCATAACCCTTTATTCAAAAAGTCTTCTTTGCTGCTCCTCCCGGGGTGAAGCAGTGCTTCCCGGTTTCAAACTCCCGCCTGCCGCCAGGTGGGCAAGTCGTGACGGCTCAGGTAAACGATAGCCCCGACAGCATTGTAACACCCAGTGGATGGCATTCTCCAGGTCAATCTTATGACCTATAGAAACATAGATCGGCTTTACTCCCAGCTTGGTGCGCAGGGCTACTCCTATAGTCTCACCATTGTCTACTACCTCGGTATAACTGCCCGGCTCAACACCCGGTGTTTGTTGGGTGCCACACAGCAGCGATTTGGCACAACCAATGGTTGGTGTATTTAAGAAGAGTCCTAAATGAGAGGCAAGTCCCATCCGCCGCGGGTGAGCCACCCCCTGACCATCAACCAGAATAAGGTCAGGGGTAATCTCAAGCTGTTCGCAGGCAGCCAAAGTCAACGGTGATTCCCTGAAGGATAAAAGCCCCGGGATGTAAGGAAGATTGAGCCTGCCGTGAACTACCTTGATTTCCACCAGTTTCATTTCAGGATAGCTTAAGATAACCACCGCTCCAGTAGATATCTCCCAGGCTTTACCCACAGCTATATCTACACCAGCTATGAAACGAGGGTTGATGACATCACCACTTCGGGATACCCGTGATGCCAGGCTCCGCTGCGTATCTAAAGCCTCGGTTATGCTCAACTGCCAACTGTGCAATCGTTCTACTTTCATACTGCGATTATAGCCCCAAATTGAATCCCCTGACAACCAATTTAAACCAAATTGTTTACCAACCTATCCCCTTTTTTGGTGAAAACATAAACTCTAATTTCTAAATTCTAAACAAGTTCAAAATTCAAATCACCTAAACCCAAACATTTAGATTCAGGATTTACTTCTAGAAATGAGTTTACTAAACCCTATCCCCCTTTGTCCCCCTTCCCCTTATCAAGGGGAAGGGGGAGGGAGTTATGCAAGAGAGGTGAAGCCTCTCTTTGACACTCCGATTAAATAAGCTCCTATCATCAAAGGAGAGGGGGATTAAGGGGGTGAGGTTGATAAATAATATTTAAGCTGCTATTGACATTCGGAATTTCGGTGATATACTTTGAAAGGTCTAATACGATTATCCGGGGTAATACGTGGAGTAGCCAACTATATTGAATTAGGAAAGGAGGCATTGTACAAACATAATGGAGCAAAAAATTGGTGCTGTAGATAAGTTAAAGATTATTTGTCTAATCGAGAATTCTCCGAAGTATGATTCCTACCTTGAAGGTTGTTTTGGTATATCCTTGTGGCTTGAAATCACATCAGGAGATATTCATAGAAATGTTCTCTTTGATGTTGGGCCTGTAGCCGACGCACTTATTTATAATGCGACAAAACTTAACCTCAAGCTCTCCGAAGTAGACATGATAATTTTTTCTCATTGTCATTTTGATCACACCGCAGCTTTAGCTAGCATCCTCCCTGAAATTGGGCATGAGGTCCCCATCTTTGGACACCCTGATATATTTAGACCGAATTTTGTTTTAAAACCCGAATTCATGAACTACGGCATGGTTGCCGAAAGTAGAAGAGACAATATAGAGAAACTAGGAGGTTATTTCATCCTTACCAAATCGCCTATTGAACCAATTCCTGGTTTTATGCTCACTGGAGAAGTTGAAAGGACCACTGATTTTGAAGAGACTGGTGGTGTCTCCTGCTTTACTATTGACGCTGAAGGTAGTCTTGTTCCTGACGAGTTGCAAGATGACTGCTCTGCAGTAATCAACGTAAAGGACAAAGGTATTGTGATTGTAAGCGGTTGTGGACATGCAGGACCAGTTAATATTATGAAGCACTCTGTTCAAATATCAGGTGTTGATAAGGTAGAAGGTATATTAGGCGGATTTCACCTTTTGCAAGCTCCTCTGGAAAGAGTAGACCTTACAATTGAAGAATTTAAGAAATTCAAGCCAAGGTGGGTTGCCCCCATGCACTGTACAGGGATAATACCCACAGCCAGGATAGCATTGGCTTTCAGAGACAAGTTCCGGGAGATACATGCCGGGGATATTATCACTTTACCCTGAAAGAACTGGTAAGTTTCAGTATAGGAGGTGAAACGAGTATGAAATAGAAAGACTAGATTTCCGTAGTTAA
>CAYRNL010000066.1:0-4582 GCA_964425705.1 uncultured Dehalococcoidales bacterium | reverse complement strand
TAGACTTCCTTCCTAGTGAGTTTAGGGAAGAGATATACAATTGTCAAGCCAGCATGGAGATTATTATTAACCTATCCCCCTGACCCCCTTCCAAGAATAAATCCTGAATTCCAAGCACGAAACTCTAAACAAATTCAAAATACTAATTACCAAAACCCAAACCCTCAGATTCATGATTTACTTCTGGGAAAAAGTTTACCAACCTCTCACCCTTTATCCCTCTCCCCTTCATAAGGGGAGAGGGAAGAAACTTTAGAGAGGGGGCAAAGCCCCCTCTCTTACCTGCACTCCCTCAGAAAGAGAAATACTGAAGGAGAATCAAAGAGAGGCAACGCCTCTCTTATATAATCAATTCCCCCTCCCTGGTAAGGGAGGGGGATAAAGGGGGTAGGTTGTTAACCAGTGTCTAAGGGGGTGAGGTTAATAAACAATCTCTGGTCTTAATTGTTAGCCACCAATCAGCGGTGATATAATCGGCTTTAGATATTTGATAAGGAGATGGGATTGTTGAGTGATTCCTACCAGCAGGCTTTGGATTACATCTGGAGCTTTGTTGACTATGAAACTATGCCCGGACTGCGCAGTGCCGCTAACTATGACCTGGGGCGTGTGCAGGAGCTATTAGCTCGGTTAGGCGAGCCTCACCTATCTGCCAAGTCAGTCCATATTGCCGGCACCAAGGGTAAGGGCAGTACGGCGACGATGGTTGCCTCAGCTCTGATAGATGCCGGCTACAGTACCGGGCTCTACACCTCCCCCCACCTTAACGACCCCAGAGAGCGTATCCGGGTGAACGGCGAGTTAATTGGAAAAGAGGAACTCGTGGCGCTGGTAAAGAGGCTCAAGCCTGAGGTTGAGGCGGTGAACCAGAAAGCTACTTATGGTCAGCTAACTACTTTTGAGGTATTGACGGCGCTGGGCTTTGCTTACTTTAAACTGAGGGGGGTGGATTTTCAGGTAGTGGAGGTGGGGTTGGGGGGCAGACTGGATGCCACCAATGTAATTCATCCTGAAGTCTGTATTATTACTTCCATTAGTCTTGACCATACCGAGGTGCTGGGCAATTCGTTGACGGCACTGGCTGGGGAAAAGGCGGGTATTATCAAGTCCGACAGCACGGTGGTGGCTTCTCCCCAGCGAGACGAGGTGGCACGGGTGATAGAGGAAGCCTGTCTTGAGCGTGGAGCCGGGCTTATCAGGGTAGGTAAAGATGTTACCTGGCAGAGCCTTGGTTTTGATTATGACCGGCAATCGCTTCAGGTGGAGGGGAGGCTGGGTAGTTATAAATTATCTCTGCCCCTTCTCGGTGATTACCAGCAGGAGAATGCGGCTACGGCAGTGGCGGCTCTGGAGGTTCTAGCCGAAAGGGGTTTTACTATTTCCCGGAAAAACATCGTTAACGGTCTGGCGCAAACAAGCTGGCCGGGGCGATTCCAGGTTTTAAAGCGTGAGCCCATTCTGGTAGTTGACGGTGCTCATAACCCCGATTCAGCCCGCAAGCTGAAGCAATCTCTGGTCCAATACTTTGAATTTAATCGGGCTATCCTTGTTATAGGGTTATCATTGGATAAGGATATGGCTGGCATAGTTTCCGAGCTGGCTCCCCTTTTTGATGAAGTGGTGGTGACCCGGTCTCGCCATCCCCGGGCTATGGCGCCAGCACCGCTTGCCGCTGAATTTACCAGATACGGGGTAAAGACACAAGTAGCTCAGGATGTTGAAACGGCACTATCCTTAGCTCTAAATAAAGCTGGAGCTGGCGACCTTGTCTGTGCTGCCGGTTCTCTGTTTGTCGTCGCCGAGGTAATGGAGCAGATTAGGGAGTGATACCATATGGTGTGGTTAGAGCCTCTTTGGGCAGCATATTGTCCAGAACTTGCTGTAGAGCCATGGTGTGGCTACAGAGCCCCCACTGTGAAAAGAAATGACAGGAGCAGTGCCACTTGCCCTTTTTGTATTCGGTGGTGTAGGCGTCATGCTCTCCCCGGAAGTTTACCGAGAACTCGGAGAAGCTAATTCGGTCTGGTTCTTGAGCATAGAGCTTGGCTTTTTCAATCTTTCCAATTAGACTGGACTGCATTTCCGCCTCCTTAAACTAAGAAGCACCGGCTGTTCAAGCTCAGTGCTTCTTTCCCCTGACAATAGTAAAGCTACCGTTACTAAGCGCATATTATCTACCCTGATTAAATTTTACACCCTTTTAATTGGTAAGTCTAGAGAAAAATTATCTTGTTGGCGGGTCTTGGTGGTAGGTCTTACCAGATAAGCAGCTAGAGCAGCGATAGCATAGCATCCCACAGCCACGGCACAGGTTAGATTATAGCTACCGCTTATTTCAAAGAGCTTGCCCCAGAGTAAGGGACCACCACCACCGATTAACGAATGTCCCAAGGTGAGAATACCGAATAGGGAGCCGACATTGGCTCTTCCAAAGAGGTCGCCCAGAAGCGGGGTATAGAGACCGATGGGAAAACCGGCACCTATGCCCGTTAGCAAGGCAAAGATTATGAGGTGCTGTGCAGTATGTATTCCGTGCCACCCCCACAGCATTACCAGCAGGCAGAAAAGATAGCTTATAGCTATAATTCGCTGTTTTCTGTACCTATCACCCAACCAGCCGCCGCCAATTTTGGAGATTATAGAAGGCAGCATCATTGCAGCGAGAAAGACGCCGGCTGCTGCCATAGTGCTGCCCATATCCACTCCCCACATGACGAGGTGGGCAAGCAGTCCCTGCCAGGGGATGCCGACTACCCCGTACACGATAAAGAGTAACCAGAGTTGAGGTGTTTTCATTGCTTCTTTTACCGTCCAGCTCTCTTCAATAACCCCCCGACTTTTATTGGAAGCTAATGGAGACGGTTCATTATCGGGGTGCAGCCCTACGGATTCCGGTGTATCACGGATAATAAAAAGAGCGACCAGCATAATGGTTATGCCAAAAGCAAAGGCACAAATCATAGAGGTGTTACGCCAGCCAATGGTGCTGGACATCATGGTGAGCAGGGGAATGAATATGCTCACGCCGACACTGTGGGCGGCTACGGTGATTCCGGTGGCTAATCCCGCCCGCTTGATGAACCATTTGCGGGCAGTGGCCTGTATCGGGACGAAGTGGGTCATGCTCACCGCCATTGCCATAATTATCCCGTAATAAAAATATAGCTGCCATAATGAACTTACTGTGGAGAGTAGTATCCAGCCGCCAAGGCACAATAGACCGCCGAGAAGGATGGTCTTCCGGCTACCAAGCCGGTCGGTCATCCGGCCAGATAGAAGGACAAGTAAGGCGTATGCCCACATTGAAAGGCTCTGGGCTAAGCCTATAGTGGAGCGAGACCATTCCAGCTCTGAGGTGATGAAGGGGAAGAAAGCAGCTATGCAGTTTCTGGCCAGCGGACCGAGCATCCCCACCACAAATAGGGCTATAACTACCCACCAGCCATAGAATATTTTTCTTCGTGTTAACATAAGGGAACCTGTAGGGATAAAGTTAATGAGGTGAACTAAAGAGTATAAATTTTTAAATCAGCTTCCGTGGTTATTGGCTAAACCTTTCCAGGTATTTTAATTTGACTTCAGGGTTGACCCAGGCGATATCTCTGGGGAATCCTCCCTCAAGGACCCGCTTAATTTCCAGGGCTCCCTTCTCTTTAACCGTTAGTACCGACCGTGTTGAGGAGAAGGCACAGTGAGGAGTTATGATGACATTGGGCATTTCCCTCAGCCTGTCAAAGGTGGAATTATGACCTTCTTTAAGGTAAGAATTCTGTACCGGTTCGCCTTCAACGACATCGGTGGCAAGACCGCTTATCTTCCCCGACTGCAGCGTTGAAATCAGCGCCTCGTTATCAACAACTTCTCCCCGACAGGTATTGATGAGGTAAGCTCCGGTTTTCACTTTCTGCAATTCCTCCCTGCCGAGCATTCTGAATGTTGGATATTTTGATTCCCCTTCTCCGGTGAGAGGAACATTTAATGAGATGATGTCGGCTGACTTCAGTAAATCGTCAAGTTTTGCCATCTTCTTTGCCTGGTTGCTGCTGAAGTCCTCATCTGAGATAAACGGGTCATAGGCAATAATCTTAAAACCGATACCGGATGCCTTTCGGCTCAAGGTGCCCCCAATCCTCCCCAGCCCGATAATGCCCAGAGTAACATCTTGAGCCATCTCGGTAGTCACGCCCTGAGCGCTCCAGAAACCCTGTTTCACCCTGTCCTCAAATTGCTTCAGACCTCTTATTTTCATCAAGGCGAAAGCCAGCACATGTTCGGCAACGGCGTCAGTGCAGTAATCGGGGACAAAGGTAACTATTATGCCTTTCTCAGTAGCTGCCTTAATGTCAATGTGCTCTACGCCAATGCCAAAGCGGGCAATTATCCGGCAATGCTCCAGCTTATGAATAATCTCCTCAGGCATCCTGGTATGCCTGACACCAATGGCATCGGCATTTTTAGCCTCAGAAATAACCCGCTCCTTTTCCTTTTCTGCGTCCGTTTCCCGTTTACCCTGCTTCACTTCGGCAATTCCCTGTAAGATACCCTTTTCAATCTCTATATTGTCTCCGTAAATATCAGCCAG
>CAYRNL010000065.1:0-4807 GCA_964425705.1 uncultured Dehalococcoidales bacterium | reverse complement strand
TGGTGCCTTCCCCTCCCCGGGCTCTCTCTTTAGCCGGTTAATTTAATTGAGCTAATCCGACTGTAGATAGCGCCTTCTCTGGTTAGCTGGCTCTTCATCAGGTTGACAGTAGCTACTTCAATGCTGTGGGCTGATTCAAAACTGGTGCTGGCGATTAGCTGTCCCAGTCTTTGCCGCTCATCTGATGATGCCTGGTCGCGAACCCGAGCCAGAGTCAAATGAGGGGTGAAAGGGCGTGATTCAGGGGTAAAACCCAGGCGAGCCAGACCGGACTCAATACGCTGATGGAGTTGGCTTAGTTTATCCACCTCCCCGCTTATCCCCACCCAAACCACCTGAACCCGCCTCAGGTTGGGGAAAACCCCCAGTTGTTTAACCTTTAGATGGAAAGGAGCTGTTCCTTTAGCTGCTTCTTCTATTACCCTGGTTATTTCGCCAGTCCTGTTTATGGCAATGTTGCCTAGAAACTTTAGTGTCAGGTGAATACCATACGGGTCGCCCCACTTCACCCAGGACTGTACCCCTGATTTCAACTTGGCTTGTAACTGACTGAGCTCCTGTTTTAACTCATCAGGTAACTCAATGGCGATAAAGGAACGAATCTGCTCCATAGCTAAGCCTTGCCTTACTAACCTTTGATGCTCAGTAGCTTCTGAGCATTGCCACCCAGAATCTGCCCTTTGGCTTCTTCAGGTAAATCTGAAGACTTAATCTCATTAATTGTCCGGTTTTGTGCCAGCAGGGGGTAGTCACTACCGAAAAGGATTTTGTCGGCACCAACGAGCCGGGTAACCTGGTGGTATATCTCAGGGCTATACAGGAGAGGTGAAGCGGCAGTATCAAAGAAAACATTGGTCATAGCCTGCTTCACCTCGGGCATTAAGGCATAGAAGGGTAAACCACCACCCCAGTGGGCGCAAACGATAGGTAAATCAGGGAAGCTGGTAATAAAAGGGTAGAGCATATCCGGGGTGATGCTTCCCTTACCCGGATAGTCATGACCTACCGGCTCGGAGGTATGGGTGAGCAGAATCAGCTTATACTTCTTCATTACTTCAACCAGAGGCTCCATCATTTCCTTATCCCTCAGGTCGAGCAATTGCATATCCGGTCTGAGCTCACCTACTCCCCTTATTCCCCCTCGGGCACAGCGCTCAATTTCATCTACAGCAGCTTCATATGACTGGGGTTGAACCGCACAGAAGCCTATGAGACGGTTGGGATAGCGGGCTACTGATTCCAGAATGTAGTCGTTGGTTTCCACGCATAGTTCATGGGTAATCCAGCCGATATTGACAATAACCGAAATATCAACCCCGGCCTCATCCATACTGGCAATGAGTTCATCGGCGGTAGCCAGCTTGGCTTTAGGATGGGAATAGAGGATAGCAAAGCAGGGGTCGCTATCAATGTACTTCTTGCGGTTTTTCTTTATCTGAGGCGGAAATACATGCGTATGAAAGTCAATAATCATCATAGACTTACTCAGTAGTTTGCCCTTCTTCCTCCGCTTCCGCCTTGACCTCTTCTACTTCCTCCGTTACCACCTCCTCTACTACTTTCTCCGCAACCGCTTCGGTAATCTTGACTACTAACTGGTCGGGGTCGGTATTAATGGTAATACCTGAACCAATGGTAATATCCCTGACATGGATTGCCTGGTCTGCCTCCTCCAGTGAACTCAGGTCAACCTCTACCTGTGGCGGAATCTTATCGGGCAGACATTCGATACTCAGGCTATTGAGGGTCTGCATCAGGGAGCGCCCTTTTAGTTTCATTGCCGGGGCTTCACCAGTTAGGACAATAGGAACCTCTATCTTTATTTTCTCGCTCTTTCGTATCTGGTAGAAGTCAACATGAACTAGAGCTCCCGTGCTGGGCTGCCGCTGAATTTCGCGGATAAACACGCTCTTTGGCTGCTTTTCGTTTTCAATCTCAAGGTTAATCAGTTTGGTCATTCCTGCCTGGGCAATAAGCTGTTGAAGCTGAACGGTATCACATTGTAACGCCAGTGAGTTGAGATTATGCCCGAAGAGGTGGACAGGAGTAATTCCCTCGCGGCGTAAAAACCTGGTCTTTTTACCCAGTATATCCCTGTTAGAAACTTGCAAGGTTAAATCTTTCAATCATCTTCTCCTTTCTACTCTACTAATTTAAGCACAGGTAACCGGTAAAAATCAACACAGTATATCTTTTCTTTTTAAAGAAGGGATTAAAAAGACATAGACTTAGGATAAAAGGTTATTGTATAATTATATTACTCTATAGAAGGTGTTAATGTCATTGTCAGAATCAGGTGATTTATCACAAAAGACCTCGGCAGATAGGGGTAGTGCCGGGGTCTTTTCGTCATTATCAGTGGCGGAAATGGAGGTTGTAGCCAAAAGGATACGCCGTCACATTATTTCTATGATAGGCAAGGCAGGCAGCGGTCACCCCGGCGGCTCGCTGTCAGCAGTGGAGATTGTTACTGCTCTTTATTTCAAGGTGCTGAGGCATAAGCCATCAGACCCGGGCTGGTCAGATAGGGACCGGTTCATACTGAGCAAAGGGCATGCTGCCCCTTTGCTCTACGCCACTTTAGCCGAGTGCGATTACTTCCCGGTGGACGAGTTAGCCACTCTGAGGCAGATGGATAGTCGCCTTCAGGGGCATACCGACCGCACGCTTACCCCGGGAGTGGAGATGTCCGCCGGTGCTTTAGGGCAGGGGTTGTCTTTTGCCATCGGTGTCGCTCTGGCTGGTCGCCTCAATGCACAAGACTACCGGGTGTATGTCCTGCTGGGTGACGGGGAGTGTGATGAGGGGCAGATATGGGAGGCGACGATGGCAGCGGCTCACTATAAAGCGGATAACCTGGTAGCGATTGTGGACAATAACGGATTGCAGATTGATGGCTGGAACCGCGATGTTATGAACCTTGACCCTTTTAATAAGAAGTGGCAAGCCTTTGGCTGGCATGTTATTGAGGTTGATGGTCACAGTTTTACCCAGCTCATTGATGCCTTTGACCGGGCAAAGCTGGTTAAGGGACAGCCGGTGGTCATCATTGCTCATACTATCAAAGGCAAGGGGGTCAGCTTTATGGAGAATAATGTCGATTTTCACGGCAAAGCTCCCAGTGCCGAGGAAGTGAAGATAGCCCTGAAGGAGCTGGAGTAGAGATGTCCCCGGAGGCTTCTATACGAGAAGTTTACGGTAAAACCCTGGTTGAGCTGGGCAGGGAGAACCGGGATATTGTAGCGCTGGACGCTGATTTGTGCCGGTCAACAATGACCCAGTTTTTTGCTCAGGAGTTCCCTGAGCGTTTCTTTGACTGCGGTATCGCCGAGCAGAATATGATAGGTATTGCCGCCGGACTGGCGGCCTCGGGGAAAATACCCTTTGCCAGCACCTTCGCCGTTTTTGCCCCGGGGCGCTGCTTTGACCAGCTTCGTATGTCGGTAGCTCAACCCAGTCTCAATGTCAAGATAGTAGCCACCCACGGGGGTATCAGTGTTGGCGAGGATGGTACCTCACACCAGGCTATTGAAGACCTATCCCTGATTGGTGCTCTGCCCGGCTTTACTGTTATTGTCCCTGCCGATGCTATTGAAACTGCCCAGGTGATAAGAGCCGCCGCTAACAACTACGGTCCCTTTTATATCAGGCTGTGTCGACCCAAAGTACCGATAGTCTATAGCGAGGACTATCGCTTTGTTCCGGGCAAGGCGGCGACTATGAGGCAGGGAAATGAGGTAACCATTATTGCTATCGGAATTATGGTAGCCGCTGCTCTTGAAGCTGCCGATAACTTGAAGCAGGAGGGCATAGATTGCCGGGTATTGAATATGCCTACCCTCAAGCCTATTGATGAGGATGCTATTGTTAAGGCAGCCGCTGATACCGGGGCTATTGTTACCGCTGAAGAGCACCTGGAACATGGCGGACTGGGCAGTGCTGTTGCCCAGGTAGTAGCCACGCATCAGCCAGTTCCGATGGAGTTTGTGGCTATCAAGGATACCTATGCCAAATCGGGTAAAGCCGCTGAGCTTCTGCAAAGATACGGTCTTACTGCTAAGGACGTTGAGCGAGCAGTAAGGTCGGTGATGAAGAGGAAATAACTAGGTAGCTTGCGCTACCTGTTTTCTTTTGATGAGGTTGGTAACGCCTATCAAACAGGGCAGGGCGATGCCGTAAGCAGTGAAAATTCCGGGAACCTCCAGCCACCAGCATACCGCTGGCAGTGGAATAAACAACACACAACCGGCAATAGAGGTATTCCGTTTGGCGTAGAGTGCGGCCAGTGTTGGTCCCGCCAGAATAAGCATTGGCTGAGTGATAATTGCTATCAGGACACCGATGGTAGTGCTGAAACCCTTGCCGCCCCTGAAACGGAGAAAAATCGGCCAGTTATGACCGATAACAGCAGCAACACCGGTAAACAATATGACTGCCTGGGGCATACCGGTTGCCTGGGCGACAAAAATAGCCAGAGCCCCTTTACCGGCATCAGCCAGAAATACCCCTATCCCGGTCTTAGCCCCCAGGTGACGAAAAACATTGGCGGCGCCGACATTGCCATCGCCCATCTGCCGAATATCCTGTCCTTTGGCCAGATGTCCGGCAATATAGGCAGTTGGGATAGACCCCAAAAAGTAACCCAGTAATACTATTAGCCAGGGCATAATCATTTCCTTTGGTGCCGGGGGCGGGACTCGAACCCACAAGGATTTCTCCGGCGGATTTTAAGTCCGCTGCGTCTGCCACTTCCGCCACCCCGGCGTTTAACACAATTATTGTAGCTTGTAGCTGTATGGGCGTCAAG
>CAYRNL010000064.1:0-4873 GCA_964425705.1 uncultured Dehalococcoidales bacterium | reverse complement strand
TTGCTGCCCGCATGAACAGAGCCTCAGTAGCGGTGACTATGCCAGGGGCGATAGCTCCTCCCAAATAATCGCCTGCCTTGGATACCACATCAAAGGTAGTGGCTGTACCAAAGTCAGCAACGATTGTCGGTCCCCCGTAAAGGTGATGAGCGGCAGCAGCGTTAGCGATACGGTCAGCACCAACCTCCCTGGGATTATCGGCACGAATGCTCACCCCGGTCTTAATCCCTGCCTCCACTACCAATGGAGAGACTTGGCAATATCGCCTAAACAGCTCCTCAAAAGTAGCTATCAACGGGGGGACAACACTGCATATAACCGCCTCTTTAATATCGGTTGTATCCAAACCCTGGTGATGCAGCAGATTCAGGATTAAGGCGGCATACTCATCCGTCCTGCGGTAAATACTGGTAGCTACATGCCAGGTAGCACGAAGCTTCTCATTATCAAAAACCCCTAAGGTGGTATCGGTATTGCCTATATCAATGGCAAACAGCATAACATTCCTTCTGACTATATCGGCCCGTCAGGCTTCCTTCAAACTCTTAATAACCTGTGGCAGTACCGGTAACAGGTCGGTAGCAATCATACCGGCATCACCCAGCTTAGCCTTAACCACTTCACCGGCTTCGCCGTGGAGGTAAACGCCACAGGCAGCAGCATTAGGCAGGGACAGACCCTGTGCCACCAGCCCGGCTATAACTCCGCTCAAAACATCACCCGTTCCCGCTGACGCTAAGCCGGGGTTAGCCAGGGGGCTGATTCGGGACTGACCACCCGGCGTTGCGATAACAGTATAAGCCCCCTTCAAGACAACCGTTTTATGCCAATCCTTGGCTACATTCTCGGTAATACCTACCCTATCCGACTGAATCTCGTCTACGGATAATCCGGTCAGTCTTGCCATTTCACCGGGGTGCGGGGTAAGTATAGCATCGTCGGTCAGCTGTTGCCACCAGTTGGGGACTCTAGCCAGAGTATTGAGAGCATCAGCATCAAGAACAAGAGGCGGCATTGCCGACCTCAACTTGAACAGTACAGTGGTAATGAACCTTATTGCTGGTTCCGTCTGCCCCAGCCCACAACCTAAAAGTAGGGCATTGTAGTGGTCAAGTTGTTGACTTATCATCTTGGCTGCCTGAGGGGAAATAACACCGGGACGGGTTTCAGGCAGAGGGAGATAGGTTACTTCGGTCAGTTTTGATGCCAGAATCGGTTGCAGGCTGGCAGCCGTCGCCAGCGTTACCAACCCTGCCCCGACTCTCAGAGCACCACTACAAGCCAGATAGGCAGCACCAATGTAATTAACCGAACCGGCAACCACCAGAACCCGACCAAAGCTACCCTTATTGGCATCAATGGGACGTGAGGGCAGGACTGACCTTACCCATTCACCGGCAATAAGCTCCTCAGTTCCCTGCTCAACCAGATGTGAAGGTATGCCGATATCAGCCACGGTTAACCTGCCTACCCTCTCCGCACCTGGGGAGTGTAATAACCCCGGTTTGGGAAAGCCAAGAGTGATAGTATTATCAGCATAAAGGCAGACAGGGTCCACAGCCCCGGTATCAGCATTGAGTCCAGATGGTAAATCCAGTGCGATAATACGAAGATTTGGTTGTTTTTTCTCGGCCTTATTTATCCGGTCTAATACCTGCCAGACGATGCCACGAAGCGGACGAAGCTTACCAATGCCAAACACAGCATCAATAACTGCGTTAGTCGCCGGCAACAACTCGTCAAGCTTGCCCAGGCTCTTGTCATCAGCCGCTTCAACAGAGGTTATACCCCGTTCTTGAACCAACCTGAAATTCTGGTCATCCGGTGACCTCTGGCTAAAAAGATAGAGGCTAACCTTAGCTCCCCAATCATGAAGATGCCTGGCAGCGACTAAGCCATCTCCACCATTGTTTCCCGGTCCTACCAGAATCAGGATATTCTTATCCTCGGTATTACCCAGGATTCGCCTGGTCTCTCCAGCTACCGCCTTACCCGCATTCTCCATAAGCACCGTTGGCGGTACGCCAATCTCGGCACACTCCTGCTCCACCTGACGCATCTGATTGATAGTTAAAATTTTCATGGCAAAATATTCAAGCTACTGTTGATTTGAAGTGCAACAATACCCTAGTTTATGGTCAACCTTTCACCATAGCTATTCCAGGTCAAAGACTTTACCTGGATTCATAATATTGTTCGGGTCAAAAGCTTGCTTAATCCTCCTCATCAAGTCCATTTTATTCTTGTCGGCAAACATATCAAGGTAACCTTTCTTGGCAAAACCAATGCCGTGTTCCCCCGATATTGTTCCTCCTAATGATATTCCCAAATCATAGATTTTAGCAAAAAGCCCCTTCACCTTCTCCTCATCCATACCCTCTTCCGGTCTCATCGGGTGGAGATGCACATTGCCATCACCGGCATGCCCATAGATTATGATTGGTATCCCATATTCATTCCCTGTTTCCCTCACCCCCTCCACAAACTCAGCTATCCGGTTACGGGGAACGACAACATCAGCCAGGTCCAGCAACCCGAAATGCCGGACAACAGTATAAAACTTCTCCCTGGACTCCAGAAGCCTTCTTTTGGCTCTCTCGCTGCCCGGGATGAAAACATCAATAGCCCCGTGGTTCAGGCAGATTTCACCAATACGATTAGAAATACGGTAGAGTTCATCTTCACTATCTGCCTCCACTATTATCATGAGAAAGGCTTGGTAATCATGTAACGGAATCTCCTTGCCCGTATACTGCTCCACCATATTGATGATATCCCTTTCCATAAACTCGATACCGACGGGGAGTATTTTCTCCTTGAGTATATCAGGGACAGAGCCTATGGCATCACCCAGTCCATGAAACGGAATAAAAAGTATCTCTCTGCTTCCCGGAGGGGTAATAAGTTTCAGCATTATCCTGGTTATCACCGCCAGGGTTCCTTCAGAGCCAATAATTAACTGGGTCAGGTCATAGCCTGTAGAACATTTAACAAACTTTCCCCCGGTTTGTATCGTTTCCCCGGTCGGTAGCACTGCTTCCAGCCCCAAGACAAAGTGTCTGGTTACTCCGTATTTCACTGCTCTCATACCACCAGCATTAGTGGCTACATTCCCTCCAATCGTAGCGCTTTTCTCCCCGGGGTAGAGAGGATAATAAAGTCCACGCTCCTCCACCGCCTGATAGAAATCAGAAAGGGTAACCCCCGGCTCTACCGTAGCCACGAAGTTATCCCCGTCTATCTCCAGTACTCTATTCATTCTCTCCAGAGAGAGAACAATGCCACCGTAAACGGGCACGGCACCGGCGGAAAGACCGGTGCCTCCACCCCGGGGAGTAACCGGGATTTTTTTCTCACTTGCCAGCTTTAGTATCCTGGATACTGAGTTAGTATCTCCTGGCTTTACCACCACCTCGGGAAGAACCGGCTTTGAGCCAAGCGTCTCATCCCAAGAGTAGTTCTCCCGCTCGTCTCCGGTAAGAACATTTTTATCACCAACAATCTCAGATAATAACGCTACCACCTCATCGGTTACCTTGCCGTAGTTACCTTGCCCTTGCATATAATCCTCTACAACTTTGAACATTCAACAAGTTGCTCCAGCCTCCTGGTCATCGCCCGCCAGTGAGTCCCTCGCCAGTAAATTCGGTGGCAGGCAGGACACTCCATATACTGGTTTTGGGTCTGGAAAACATAAGGAGGCACCAGGTCCTTTACCTCCTCTTTACTCCTCTCCACCAGGGGCTGGTTACATTCAAGACAGAGAGCAAACGGTCTAAACCAGCAATCCAGATTCAGACTCTTTATTAACTGACGCATTTGCTGCTCAGGCTCATCAGTTTCAATAAAAATAGCCTTCAACCGTCCACTGGTTATTACTCGCCTCTTCATAATCTGCGTGTCCTTGGTTAGTATTATTCTCCCTTCCTTTAGAGCAATAGCTACCATATGAGAGTCATTACTACCGTTAAAGAAGGTGGCATCATACCCCATTATCCTCAGCCACTTGGCTAGCTTGCCCACATTCTGGTCAACGATGAATTTCAGGTTGTTTCTTAACCCGGTGCCCTGCTTTTCCATTTACAACCCTATCCCCTTCACCACCTAACCAACAAATAGTTTTTCACAGGTGAAGCCGCATCCCCTCATAGCCCAGGGTGATGGAATTATCTAACTTCTCAGCCACCACGGCTATTTCCGCCTCTATCTCTTTTTCCAGCCAGGGAGTCATATGAACCACAACCACCTGTGGCAGATATCCCCTGACCTCTCGGAAGCTAATCAATTCCTGATGGAGCAGTGCCGGGGTAAGGTGCCCTTTCGCTTCAGCAAACTTTTCACGGTTATTTGACACCGTAACCTCAGCAATGAGCAGTTGCGGGGATACCTTTTCCCAGCAACCAGCTAAACCCGGTCCGGTATCACTGGTATAGAATACCACCTTATCATCAACGGAGGTAACCTGGTAGCCAACGGCAGGAACGATATGGTTCACCGGGACAGCCAGAACATTATAGCCTTCAATCTGTTCTGTTTTACCCGGCTCCATTACGGTGAACTTAAATGCCGGATTCCCCTCAGGCAACTCCAGGAAGTTACGATATAACTTACCGTCCAGCAGGCGAGTGGCAAGAGCTTCATACACTGACGCAATAGAGTAAATATGGGTGGTGTTTCCCTGAAGGGCAAGATTCATACCAATAGCCGGGATGTCCCTAACATGGTCATAATGCTGATGGGTGAGCAAAATTGCCTTAATCTTTTGCTGAGCCTCAAAGGATAAGCTGGAAGTAAGCCCACCAGCATCTATTGCCAAGACATCATCAATTAATATACTGATATACTTTGTGCTTTGTGACTCAAGATTATGCGT
>CAYRNL010000063.1:0-4915 GCA_964425705.1 uncultured Dehalococcoidales bacterium | reverse complement strand
TTCTATATAGGGCGGTGGGCGGGAAAGGATAATGGAAAACAATAGCTACTATCTACCTTATCCCCTTGTAGTTTTAAATCCATCCCCCTAACCCCCTTCCTTTACCAAAGGAAGGGGGAAGAATTTTTTAGAGGGGCTGACGCCTCTCTTAAACATTCCTGATTAAACAAGCTCCTGCCACCAAAGGAGGGAGAGCCTTGGGAGAGGGGCAAAGCCCATAGCGAAATCCTAAATTCCAGGCACGAAATTCTAAACAAATTCCAGACCCTAATTACCAAAATCGGGGAAGCCAAACTCTCAGGGTTTGAACTCAGGATTTAAGATTTACTTTTAGAAGGGGGTGAGGTTGATACTAACTGATTTGAATTAAACGACATGAGAGCTAAGTGGTATATCAGCCTACCATACCCAGGAATACACCACCGGCGATGGCAGCACCAATCGCTCCAGCCACATTGGGACCCATAGCGTGCATTAGCAGGAAGTTTCTGGGGTTTGCCTTCTGCCCCATTACCTGCACCACCCTGGCTGACATTGGCACTGCCGACACACCAGCAGCGCCTATCATTGGATTAATCTTATCCTTGAGGAACAGGTTCATAAACTTAGCCATCAGAACACCGGAAGCAGTGGCGGTAACAAAGGCTACTATTCCCAGACCAAGAATCATTAGTGTTTTGGGCATAAGGAAATTCTCACTGGTCATGGTTGCTCCTATGGCTAGGGTTAAGAATAAGGTCAGGATGTCAATGAATACCGTGGACACAGTTTTACTGAGCCTTCCGGTAACCCCGGAGACATTGAGCAAGTTCCCTACCATAAACATACCGATAAGAGGAGCTGACAGAGGGACAAGTAGTATGACGATGATAGAGGTAATTATGGGGAAGGTTATCTTTTCTACCAGTGAGACCTCCCGCAGTTGCGGTTTCATATATATTGCTCGCTCCTTTTGGGTGGTAAGCAGCTTTATAATAGGGGGCTGAATAATAGGCACCAGTGCCATATAAGAATAACAGGCTACGGCGGTAGCCCCTATTATGTGGGGGGCGAGTATAGAGGTAACATAGATGGTGGTTGGTCCCTCAGCACCTCCGATTATGCCTATGGAGCATGCCTCAGGTATATTAAAGCCGACGAGCAGTGACATAAAAAAGGCAAAATAAACACCAAATTGGGCGGCAGCACCGAGGAGCATGGTTTTGGGATTGGCTATCATCGGACCGAAGTCAGTCAGGGCACCGAGACAAAGAAAGATAAGGGGTGGTATAAACTGCCACATAATTCCGTATTGAAAAATCCTGGATAGTAAACCTACCGGTTTTGCTGGCAGTCCTGTCTGGGCGGTAGTTAATATTACCGCCACTGTTTCCCCGGGCTTGACCTCCTGCCCCGGCGCAGCGCTGATTTCTTTAACCCTGCCGTAGATGGGAGCTAATACTTCCCCCGAGTCTAATTTCAGGATAACATCGCCTTCACTAATCCTGGCATCTTCGTCTATCTGGATACTGATTACCTTGGCGGGCACCCCGGTTGTGTTCTTTAACTCCATCTCATAATCCATCAAGCCGCCGAGGGGCAGGTTAACCAGCATTATGCCAAACCCTATGGGAACAAGCAGAAGAGGCTCCATCTTCTTGGTGATGCCCAAGTAGATGAGAGCCCCTCCGATTAGAAGCATCAATCCGTTGCCCCAGTAGAAATGTTGAAAACCGGTCTCAACAAACCCCAATGTTTACCCTCACTTATTCGTAGTCAATAATGGCTATGGTCTCGCCAGGTTTAACTACCTGCTCCACAACTATCCCTATTTGGGTAATAGTTCCTTCTACTGGAGCCAGAATAGGATTCTCCATCTTCATTGATTCTAACAGACATAGTGTATCCCCTTCCTTGACCTTATCCCCAGTCTTGACACTTACACTGATAATCTTGCCTGTTATCGGAACTTCTATGGTTTCTTGTCCCATTACTGACTTTTCTGCTCCTTGTTATCAGGTTTGCTCTTACCGGCATTGGTTTTGCTGAATCCCAACCCTAGCAGCCAGATGGCTACAGCCAGTATAGATAGTACCGCAAAAACAATACCAAAGCCGTTAGCCGCAATTTGCCCGGCGAATCCCCAATCTATTGCCATATCTTTTGTTCCTGATTGAATCTATATTCGATACGAAGTGAAAAGGGCGGTTTTCCATTTGTCTTGGTTTCCCCGCCCTTCCCTTGCTATATGGTTTCGTTATAACTTAGGAATTGTCATTCCTAAGTAAAGCACCCACGGTTACTGGATGTACTATAATTTCCTCTCCTTCTACATCGACTATGATGGTGTCCCCTTCTCGGAATTTACCTCGGAGTAAATCTTCGGAGAGTTTATCTTCAACCATGTTCTGAATAACGCGGCGTAGCGGTCGAGCTCCGAAGACCTCATCATAGCCCTTCGTCCCCAGCAAATCTTTAGCGGCTTCAGTTACCTCCAGCTTTATCCCTTTCTCAGCCAGTTGCTGGTTTACTGAAGCTAGCATTAAATCAACTATCTTCCGGATGTGGTCTCTATTTAGCGCGTGGAATACCACTACACCGTCAATGCGGTTGAGAAACTCAGGGCGGAAGCTCTTTTTTAATTCCCCAAGCAGTTTTTCCTTCATTTGCTCATAAGCCATCTGCTGGGTTTTAGCTTCATCACTGCGGGAAGCAAAGCCGATGGTGCTACCCTTCCTGATAAGTTCAGCACCTATATTGCTGGTCATAACGATAATACTGTTACGAAAATCAACCCGGCGACCCTTGGCATCGGTCAGGTGACCATCATCAAAAATCTGGAGCAGTATATTGAATACATCAGGGTGAGCCTTTTCGATTTCGTCAAGGAGGATACAGCAATACGATTTGCGTCTTACCGTTTCCGTTAGTTGCCCGCCTTCTTCATAACCGACATACCCCGGCGGTGCTCCCACCAGTCGGGCTACGGTATGCTTTTCCATAAATTCGGACATATCCAGCCGGATAAGGGTATCCTCACTGCCGAACATAAACTCAGCCAGGGCTCTGACCAGTTCCGTTTTACCGACACCGGTGGGGCCGAGGAAGACAAAGTTGCCTATGGGGTGTCTTGGGTCTTTGAGTCCGGCACGGGCTCGTCTAACTGCTTTGGCAATGGTGTTAATAGCTTCATCCTGACCTATAATACGATGATGTAATGCCTCCTCCATTTGAAGTAGGCGGCTGGCTTCATCGCTAGCCAGCTGCACTACCGGGATACCAGTCCACATACTCACCACCTCGGCAATGTCATTAGCAGTTACCTCTGGCTTGTCTTGTTCTTTCTCGGTCTGCCACTCTGCTTCCAGTCCCTTTATTTTCTCTTCAATTTGCAGTTCCTGGTTGCGCAGTTCCGCAGCATTCTCATACTGTCGTTTAGACAAAGCATCATCTTTATCTTTGCGGACACTATCCTCAGCTTGTCTGGCTTCCTTCAAGGAGATGGGGATGGCACTGTGCTTAATCCTTACTCTTGAGGAAGCTTCATCTATTAGGTCAATAGCCTTGTCGGGGAGAAAGCGGTCGGGTATATATCTGGCGGCCAGGGTTGCCGCTGAACTCAATGCCTCATCGCTTATCACCAGCTTGTGGTGCTCTTCGTATCGCTGTTTAATCCCGTTCAAAATCTCCAGGGTTTCATCCACGGAGGGTTCCGCTACCAAAATTGGCTGGAAGCGGCGTTCCAGGGCTGGGTCTCGCTCCACATGCTTGCGGTAATCATCAAGGGTGGTAGCTCCGATGCACTGTAATTCGCCTCGTGCCAGCGAGGGTTTGAGAATGCTGGCAGCATCAACCGCTCCCTCGGCGGCACCGGCACCCACTATAGTGTGAAACTCATCTATGAAGAGCACGCAGTTTCCTGCTGTTTTTATTTCATCAATGACCTTCTTCAGCCGTTCTTCAAACTCACCGCGGTATTTTGTCCCGGCAACTAAGGAGGCAATATCCAGTGTTATGAGCCGTTTTCCCTCCAGTGTCTCCGGGGTCTCCCCGGTGGCAATGCGGTGAGCCAGTCCCTCAACAATTGCGGTCTTGCCCACACCCGGTTCGCCGATAAGAGCCGGATTATTCTTGGTGCGACGACTAAGAATTTGGACTACTCGTTCAATCTCCTTGGCTCGTCCAATAACCGGGTCAAGTTTGCCGGCGCGAGCCGCTGCGGTAAGGTCAATGCTTATCTGGTCTAAAGACGGAGTCCGACTTCCAGCATGGCTGGGTCTGGCTCTGGTTGTACCCTGACTGAGGAGGCGGGCTATTTCAGCACGGACTCGGTCAAGGGTAACGCCGAGGTTATCCAGCGCGCTAGCGGCTACTCCTTCGCCCTCACGCAGCAACCCTAATAGCAGATGCTCAGTGCCAATATAATTATGACCAAGATGACGCGCCTCATCTATGGCCAGTTCAATAACTTTCTTGGCGCTGGGGGTAAGCCCGGTTTCGCTGGTGCTGGGCTTTTCACTGCGCTCCATGGCAAATTCCACTGTGGCACGAACCTTGGACAAAGTTGTACCCAGGTTGATGAGAACCTTGGCGGCTACTCCTTCTTCCTCGCGCAATAAGCCTAGCAAAATATGCTCAGTATCAATGTAGCTATGGTTGAGACGCTGTGCCTCTTCTTGAGCTGAAATGAGAACCCTGCGAGCCCTCTCTGAAAACTTCTCAAATCGGCTAGCCATATTTTTTCTCCTTAGGCCTGCCTTCTTCCCCTATACCTAATCTATTATAGAGTAACTGATAGTAAGGGTCAAAAGCCTTCTGGCAATGGCATATTTTCCACAAGGAGTTACCCCCTCAGTATCGTCTGCGCTGGGGCGTTTCACTTCCGTGTTCGGGATGGGAACGGGTGGTTCCACCCCGCTCTAATCACCAGAAGGCT
>CAYRNL010000062.1:0-4930 GCA_964425705.1 uncultured Dehalococcoidales bacterium | reverse complement strand
GGGATGGGGTAGATAGTAACTATTATTTTTATTATCTTTTCCCACCCACCACCCTATATGGAAGGGGATACAGGGGATGGGGTTACAAATAATCTCTTTAATTAAGGTTTGTCCTTGACATTGACTATAGGCTATAATTAATAGACTTTTTTCTGAGTGAGGTTAGCAGTGTCCTGGTTTTGGTTTTATCCTATTGTTAAGGTGTTAATAGCAGTATTGCTGAATCTTCTGACTCGCTGGCAGATTAGGGGTAAGGAGAATGTCCCCAACCGCGGTCCTCTGCTGGTAGTGGCTAATCATCTTAACTTAGCCGACCCTCCTCTGGTTGGTGCCAGTCTGGGAAGAAAGGCAATATTTATGGCTAAGCATGAGCTGTTTCATTCCAGACTATTAAGTTACTTTATGCTTGGCTGTGGTGCCTTTCCGGTGCACCGGGGACGGCTGGACAGGAGGGCATTGCGCAGAGCGGACCGGGTATTGGCAAAGGGGCTGGCTTTAGTTATGTTTCCCGAAGGAAAGAGAAGCCGAAATGCCCAATTGCTGCCAGCTTTTTCTGGGGCAACAGTAATAGCTGTGCGCAGTGGAGCTCCTATTCTGCCAGTAGGTATTACCGGCACGGAGAAGATTAAGGGTATAGCCTGGTTATGGCGTCGCCCTGAGATAACAGTTAATATTGGTCGTCCGTTTCATCTACCACCAATTAATGGTAAATTGTCGAAAGCAGAGCTGGTTGAACTTACCAATTTTATGATGGAGCATGTAGCCGAGTTGCTCCCGGTGGGGTATCAGGGAAATTACACCAAGCAGAGGATTTAGATGACAGTAAGAATTGAAAAAGCGGGCAAGATAGGGTTCTGCTTTGGGGTCAGACGAGCCATAAATATTGTGGAAGAGGTTGCCCGTAAGCGGGGTGGGGTGGAGACATTAGGAGCGATAGTGCATAACCATCCAGTGCTGCAAAAACTGGCTGAGCTTGGGGTTAAGATAGCCAAAAGTGTGGATGATATCCAGAGTGATGTGGTAGTTACCAGCGCTCACGGAGTAAGCCCTCAGGTGAGGGAGGAAATTCAGGAGCGAAATATTGGTATAATCAATACTACCTGCCCCTTTGTTCGCCGTGCTCAGGTGGTTGCTCGCAGGTTGGCTGAATTGGGCTTTTTTGTTATCGTATATGGTGACGCTAACCATCCTGAGATTAAGGGTGTTCTTGGCTCGGCTAATAATAGAGGGGTAGCTGCTCTGGATGAGGCGTTTCTGGTTGGCTTTGACTGTCTGCCTCGTCATTTAGGCGTACTGTCTCAGACGACACAGATACCAGCCCATTTTAGCCAGTTTGTCAAGAAGCTTATTGATTCTGCCCTGACCAAAGATTCCGAGCTCCGCATTATTGATACTATATGTCATGATATCAGGGAACGGCAGGCAACAGCCCTTGAATTGGCTAATAGAGTGGATTTGATGCTGGTTGTCGGCGGTCATAGCAGTGCTAATTCCCATCATCTTGCTGAATTGTGCTCTACAGCTACTACCACCTATCTCGTTGAGACTGCGGATGAGATTCAGCCTTCCTGGCTTGAGGGTAAACACCACATAGGTATAACTGCCGGAGCATCTACTGCTGACCAGACGGTAGATGAGGTGATGGCGAAGCTAGAGGCTATGACCCAGTGAAGATAAACACGCCTGGTAGAATTCCTCGGGGCTTTTGTTCAACGATAGTTTTTCCATAGGACACATATCCTGCTGGCTCTGGTTCTGGATATAAGGCACCGTCTCCGTGAAGTGGTAGCTGATATCAGAGCTGTCCAGTGTCCTGGCGGCATGCTGGCTGCCCAAAGGGCTGTAAACTTCATGGCAGAATATTTTGGTTAATAGCAGGGCAGCAGCATTACCGACCACCCGGTCAAAGACGATGACCTCTTTCTCGTAGGGAGTCAGCTTATCAATATATTCCAGCAGGGGCAGCAGTCTCTTTTTACCGGAGGCAAAGAGAAGCCTACTCTCCTTATATACCCGAAGCGTATCACGGCTAGTGAGAAATTCATTGAATGTATGCCTGCTCATTTTAAAGCACAGTATTGAATCTCGGCGTTGGGATACACGGCTACTTTGGCATCAGACGGATGGTATTGTCGCAGAATCCGCAAAACATCATCCCAGCGGTTGACATATAGGACCTTGTCTGATTTCTCAACATAGCCTAGCCCGGCAAGGTCAGGGTATTCGGAGTAAATAATCAGGTGGTTGACGTGTGGAGGAACCTTCATTACCAGTTTCTGCTCACTGGCAAAAGTCTTGCCGAAATTACCCATCAAGTAATGGGTAACCTGACCATCAGGGGCGTTGGCGATAAGAACAATATCCATCTCTTTACCGTCGGTGGCAGCAAAGGGAACGCCTAAGCCAATCATCAGTGCCTCATTAGCCTTGGCAAAGGTGTTAGCAATGAGAATTTCCTCTCCGCTGGTCTTGGGGGTGAGATAGTGGGGCTTGGCTTCAGCAACAGCAGCCTCAAGAGCTGGCTTCAAAGCTCCGGCGAATATAGCGGTTGTCTCCCCCCAGACATTAAGTATGCTGTCTATCTTTATGTCCAGGCCGGCGAGAGCGGCAGCTTCGGCAATATTCAGGCGTAACGGGTTATGGTCAAAGAGTCCAAACCCTATATCCTGCCTTTCGGGATACTTCTGCTTGTATTCATTCTCTATATTATGAAAGTGGACGATAGTTTCCATAGCAGATATACCGGGCAGGATAATCTTCCCACCACCGCCAAACCCGGTACTGGGGTGGGGCACTACCGCACCGATACCAATCTTGAGGTCGCATCGCATTACCTCAGCATTGACATAAATTGGAGTTTGATAGCTGGTTGTGCCCACATAGGTGCAGTTGGCGAAGGGATTGTGGTTATAGACGGGGAATCGGGCTAAGATATCCTCACCAAGTTTCCTGGCAAATAGTGTCCTGTCCCAAGCCATATGGGCACCTAGGGCGCAGATAAACTGGATCCTGTCATCGGTGATGCCAGCTTCGGCTAGCTCTTCTAAAACAAAGGGCACTACCTTATGGGTCCTGGTGACACGGGTCATATCATCAAATATGATGACTGCCTCTTTCTTGCCCCGTGCCAGCTCCCTTATAGGTGGTGAACCGATGGGATTAGCTATGGCGGCTTTCATTGCCTCCGGTTTCATCGCCGGGCGGTCAAAGCCAGCCATATTGTAGAACTTTGCCGACCAGTTATCGGGCAATGGGAGTTCAAGCTCTTTGATACCATACCAGGCTAGTTGAGGTAGCTTAATAACAGACATTTTCCCCCCTTTAAAGTTTTTAGCGATTCTTTCCTTGTTCCGCTCCGCACATGAATAATCGTATGGCGCGCTCGGCGACATCAGCAATTAGTTTTTCGGCTTCTGCCAGAGACTGGTCCAAACCGATGGGACCGGGAGCGATACCGAAAACAGCATCTATTCCCTGTTCGTAGACGGCTTGGTACCCGTCGCCTATGGCACCAGCGATGGCGATAACTGGCAACCCGAAGGTTTTGGCTTTTCGGGCAACCCCCACCGGTACCTTACCACAAGCCGTCTGACTATCAATCCTGCCCTCGCCGGTAAAAACAAGATTAGCATCTTTCAGGTGTTCAACAAGACCGGTCGCCTGGATGACAATTTCTATGCCAGGAAGCAACTTTGCCCCTAGGAAAGTAATTAGCCCCGCTCCTAGACCCCCGGCTGCTCCCGCTCCGGGCACATCCCTGATGTCAATACCGAGGTCTCTTTTAATAATATCAGCGTAGTGAGCCAGTGCTGCGTCAAGTCGTTTTACCATCTCCTTGGTGGCCCCCTTTTGCGGTCCGTAAACAGCGGAAGCTCCCTGAAGACCGCAGAGAGGGTTGGTAACATCGCTGGCTATACGGATATCGCAGTCAGCCAGACGAGGGTCTACATTGGCAATATCAATGTGGTCAAGGTCAGCCAGTGCGGCGCCACCAAAAGCAAGCTGTGCTCCCTTGGCGTTCAATAACTTAGCGCCCAGGGCTTGAGCCATGCCGGCACCACCATCGTTGGTGGCACTACCGCCGATACCAACTATTAATTTCCGGCAGCCTTTCTCCAGTGCCGATAGAATCAGTTCCCCGGTACCGTAGGTGGTAGTTACCAACGGGTTACGCTTCTCCAACGGGACTAGGTCAAGACCGGAAGCGGTAGCCATTTCAATGACACCGGTAGCCTTATCGCTCAGCAGTCCCCAATAAGCCATAACTCGCCCGCCTAGCGGGTCAGTAACCTCTGCCGGTATCATTTTCCCACCAACGGCATCAACGAGGGCTTGCGTCGTTCCATCCCCACCATCAGCCATGGGGACGATATCGGTTACTGCGTCAGAAACGGCATGCTTAATACCAATCTCAATGGCTTGAGATACTTGCAGAGCAGTGAGGTTACCTTTGAAGCTGTCAGGAGCGATAACAATTTTCACAATATTATTCTTTCCAGATACGAATATGGAATATAAAAGGTTACACTGCCAGGCAGGTCACCGTTCGGGTAATGCCAGCAAGGGGGTGAATTTTATCGGTTACTAAATCGCTAATATCGCTCAGGGTCTCTCTTTCAATTATGGCGATAACATCATAGGGTCCGGTCACGGTATCCGCCGATTTCACCCCTTTTAGCTGCCTGAGGGCATCAACCACTTCCTTATTTTTACCTACCACTGTTTCCATTAGAACAAAAGCCTTGGCTGCCATTGGTATCCACTCCTCCTTTCACTTGGGCTACTGGCTTATATTACGGGATTAAATCTAATATAGTTTAGCCGTTTATCATTGTCAACATTTGTTGTTAGCATTGTTTATTAACCCCATCCCCTTTTATCCCCCTTCCCCTTATCAAGGGGAAGGGGGAGTTGGGTTGAGAGGGGGCTT
>CAYRNL010000061.1:0-4931 GCA_964425705.1 uncultured Dehalococcoidales bacterium | reverse complement strand
GCAGAAACTAAGATGAAGGATAAGTATTACTCAGACCTGCGGTTATTGATTTTTCCTTAGGTCAGACTCCGGGCAATGCTCTTTAAGATATTGAGAATGCCAATAACGGCGCGCTGAACATCCACCGACTCCTGGGCTAACACTTTGGCTACATACGGGTCAAGCCGGCCGCTGCTATAGTCTGGATTCGCCTCAGCCATACTCGGTGTTTGGGGAGACAGGTAACCGGCCAGGGAAAACAGCTCACCCTCCTCAAAACCCAGGGGCTTGGCGATTTTCCGTAGCACATGAGCCGAGGGAAAACGCTCCCCTCTCTCCACCCGACCCAGGTATGACGAAGATGTATCTGATATAGCCGATAGTTCCTTCAGCGTTAGCTCCGCCGCCACCCTCTGCTGCTTGATTATCTTGCCTAAATTGTTATTCATAGTACTCATATAAGTATTATAATTCGCCAAATGGCAAAATGTCAATAGGTTTCCTGTTAAAAATTCATTAAAAATAGTCAGGCTAACCAAAATCATGCCAATTTTGAATACTATATTGCCCTATCCCCAATCAGAGTGCTAAAATCAGCTCAGGGGTAACCTTAATCTCGGACGAAAATAAATGACATGCTAACAAACCAGCCACAAAACGAGGTACATCTCCGTCGTTTGACCGTTGACGAGGCTCTGTTTAAGCTAGACCGATACCTGAATGATGCCTTTATGGCAGGTTTATACCAAGTCAGGGTAATCCATGGTAAAGGAACCGGGACTTTACGTCAGGCGGTCCGGAGACAACTGACCAGACACCCTCTGGTCAAATCATACCGACCAGGCGACTATGGTGAGGGTGGGGCCGGAGTCACTATAGTAGAACTGGCTACAAAATAGTGTTACCTTACCTTTGAAAGGACTCAGGTTTTTAGCTATAATATGAACGACCTAGCATTACCATGGTGAGTGTCGCCTAGTGGTTTAAGGCGCCAGGTTGTGGCCCTGGAGAGCGAGGGTTCGAATCCCTCCACTCACCCCACCCATTTAGGATTACTCATCGTAAGTTTAAGTCATAAATTCAAAATAAATAACGGAGGGAGATAATGCCAGTAATCAAAAATTCCGACGTTCCGTTTGAAGAAGTAGCCCCCGGTTGGAAGAGACGGATAATGATAAATGAAGAGAAGGGACCGGCTGGTGCCTGCATGGTGGGCGAGGTCATTCTCGACCCCGGAGCAAGCCTCAAAATGCATAATCACAAAATAGAAGAGGTCTTCTTTATCACTGAAGGCACCGGTACTGTGGTCATTGACGGAGACACCTCTACCGCAGAAGAGGGAAGTGCTGTTCTCCTTCCAGCTGGCTCAAAGCACACAATGATTAACAAGAGTCAAAAACCGCTAAGATTTTCCTTCTTCCATCCCGGTATTCATGTAGGACGAGAGGTATTCGAGGACTAACCCCGGTAAAATTGAGTGCGCCTATAGTTCAGCGGACAGAGCATCGGTCTTCGGATTCAGCGTTGGGTGTCCCAAGCTGACTGACCCCACAAGTTATAACCTCTTGGAATAGTTGATGAGGTGTCCAACATCGAAGCCCATACGTTCGACAAAACCTACAAGATCTTTATCACGCTGGTCTACATCTATGCGTACTCTCTTGATACCTTTGGAACGAAACTTGTCACCTATAGCGTTAATCAATTTGGTGGCAATCCCGCTCCGCTGGTAATCCGGGTGGACACCAAGGATAGGAATTACGCCTATTTCGGTCGCGGCTTCACCAATATGGGCAATTCGTCCAAAAATAAAGCCTCGAACATGACCTTCAATCTCAGCCACAACACCCAATTCGAGCAACTCTGACACGTCTCCTTTAATCAGATCTACATAGCTAACCGGTTTTGCTAGGCGCCCCACGTGCCTATCAACAGTGAAAATGTGCTCAGTCGTGAGGTTGGCATAGGTAATAGCTTTTCCCGCTCTCCTTATGTGGTGGTCAATAGCAAAAATAGCATCAAGGTCTTCGAGACTCATGGGACGAATTGTGGTTTCCACACTGTTGCTACTCATAGTGACCCCTTCAAGTTTAAGTCTAGTGCTCACGATAGGCACTTGTCAATAAGATGTACTTCTTACTGAGCTAACCGCCCCGAATCATATCTATTTTACCTCCCCCAAAAAAAATCAGCTTTGTAAAATTGACAACTAGCTTGGTGTCTCTCTAAACTAACAGTACAGTTATCCTTAAGGAGATAAGTATTTATGACATCTATTGAAGCTATTGGGCATCAGCTAGCGGAAACACTTAAGAGATATAGCGCTGATTACATTGAAGCCCACCTTGAGCAAAGCCAGAGCAGCCATATTGCCTACCGGGGGAGAGAGCTGGATTCCATAGGCAGAGCAACGGCTATCGGGGGAAATGTACGCGCCATGGTGAAGGGCGCCTGGGGCTTCGTCAGCTTCAACGACCTCACCGAACTTGCCAACAAGGCAGAGCTAGCGGTAAAGCAGGCTCAGTTTGCCGGCAGGGAACAAAGCCGACTAGCCCCGGTAGAGCCAGTGGTTGATATAGCCTTAACCAAGCCAGATAGAAACCCGGTAGCTATACCTCTCCCCAAAAAGAAACAGCTAATGGACGAATATAACGATATTATCTGGCGGACCCCCAAGCTCCAGACCTCAATTAGTGGCTATGGGGATAGCTATAAAAAGACTATTTTTGTAAATTCATCGGGTAGCTATATTGAGCAGGACAGGATGGATATTGCCCTGCGCCTGACTGCTGTAGCTACTGAAGGCAACGAGGTGCAGCAGGCATTACTGAGTCTGGGTAGTCGAGGTAACTTTGCCGAAATAGAGGGACTTCACCATCAAGTAGAGCAGATGGCACAACGTTCCGTGGAGCTACTATCAGCACCGCAGGTAAAAGGGAGAGAATATACCGTGGTGCTGGACCCGGTTCTGGCTGGCGTCTTTGCCCATGAAGCCTTCGGGCACCTTTCGGAATCTGACTTTGTTTACGAAAACGACCGCCTGCGTCAGATTATGACCATAGGTAAACAGTTCGGTGATAAACACCTTAATATCATTGATGACCCGACTATGCCCCGACTGCGGGGTAGTTATAAGTATGACGACGAAGGCGTACCGGCTAAAAAGACCTTCCTTATTCGGGAGGGCAAACTGGTAGGCAGACTCCATTCCCGGGAAACTGCCGCCAGGATGGATGAGAAGCCCACCGGTAATGCCAGAGCCATTAATTATCGTTTTCCGCCCATCGTCCGCATGAGCAACACCTATATCGAGCCAGACTCAGCCTCATTTGAGGATATAATAAGCGACATCAAGGAAGGGGTGTATGCCAGGAACTGGTACGGAGGCACCACCAGCATGGAGATGTTCACCTTCTCTGCCGGTGAAGCCTATATGATTCGTAATGGTAAGATTGCGGAACTGCTACGACCGGTAGTGCTCACCGGTAACGTGTTCACCACCCTGATGAACATAGACGCCATAGGCAACGACCTGGAGATGAACCAGGGCGGTGGCTGTGGTAAGGGAGCACAATACCCTCTGCCCGTTTCCAACGGTAGCCCGCATATCAGAATTCGTCATTGTTTGGTTGGAGGCAAGTAAGTGGAAGATATTCTAGCTAGAGCGAAAAAGGTCGCCGAGGAAGCTGAGGTATTCATGGTTTCCTCAGAGGAAACCTCGGTTCAATTTGAAACTAACCGACTGAAGCATATTCAATCAATGCAGAGAGGCAGCGTGGCTCTGCGCATAATTCAAAACGGTAAAATTGGCTATGCCACTACTACCGAACTGGACAACAGACAAGAGCTGATAAATATGGCAGTGGAAACCGCCCGGTTCGGTATGCCCGCCAGGTTTGAGTTTCCATCTATAACTAACTATCCCTCAATTGAAGTGTTTGATGCCAATGTAAGTTCCGTACCTATAGAGACAATGATTAAGCTTGGTGAAGAACTCATCGCCACCATCAAAAGTCACACTCCAGACATTATCTGCGAAGCCGGAGTGGACAAAGCCGATGCCTCGGTCCGTATCATAAATTCCCGCGGAGGGGAGGCAAACTACCGGGAAAGTATCTTCAGCCTGGGCATTGAAGGCAGCCTCATCCGCGGCACCGATATGCTCTTTGTCGGTGACAGTGAAACCTCCTGTCAACCTCTAACTGAATCCAATAAAGTAGCCGGGGTTGTGCTACAGCAGCTTGAGTTTGCCAAAAATCAAACCTCAGTGCCAGGCAAGCTTCTGCCGGTAGTCTTTACCCCCCGTGGTGTCGCCAGCGCCCTAATCACACCCTTGATGATTGCTTTTAACGGCAAGATGGTTCTGGAAGGAGCCTCACCGCTAGGTAACAGGCTTGGTGAGCCGGTATTTAACCCGAAACTGTGGCTCCGGGACGACCCAACTATTGCCTACCGTCCCCAAAGTCGCCCCTGTGATGATGAGGGCATCCCCAGTCAGCGAACATCTCTTATTGAGGGCGGAAAGGTGGCACATTTCCTGTATGACCTGCAAACAGCTGCCTTAGCCCATACCCAAAGCACGGGAAATGGCAATAGAAGTGGGGGTGGATTACCCAGTCCTTCTGCCACTGCCTTTGTTATTGCTCCCGGCACCGCCACTTTTGATGAAATGGTGAGCGATATCAAGGAAGGACTGGTTATTGAGCAGCTTATGGGAGCCGAACAGGGCAATATTTTAAGCGGCGACTTCAGCGGCAATGTCCTTTTAGGTTATAAGGTAGAAGGTGGTAAAATAGTAGGTAGGGTTAAAGATACCATGGTGGCGGGAAATGTATATCAGCTTCTGAAAGAGATTACGGCTATCGGCAGTGATGACCAGTGGGTAGGTAGCTCGGTCAAGACTCCCTCCCTCTACCTCCCCAGCCTGTCAGTAGCCAGTAAATAGAGCATTT
>CAYRNL010000060.1:0-5103 GCA_964425705.1 uncultured Dehalococcoidales bacterium | reverse complement strand
AATAATAACGAGGAGGTTGCTTATGGCAAGACAACTGCTTAATGGTTACAACGGTAAAATTCTTAGGGTAAATCTCAGCCACAATAGTATCTCAGTAGAAACAACCGATGAAAAATTCCGCAGAATGTATCTCGGTGGTGCTGGTTTTGTCTCATACTTTCTGCTGAAAGAATTACATAAAGGGACTGACCCCTTAGGTTCCGATAACAAGCTAATCTTTGCTATAGGCCCGGTGACCGGAGCTCCATTACCGGGGAGCGGTCGTAACTGTGTTGGCGCCAAGTCTCCTCTTACCGGAGGTATTGCCAAATCAGAAGTCGGTGGGTTCTGGGGCGCCGAACTCAAGCGAGCTGGATATGATATCATTATTGTTGAAGGCAGAGCAGAAAAACCAGTCTATCTCTGGGTTCACAATGGAGAAGCTTCCATAAGAGACGCTACTCATCTCTGGGGAATGAAGACCAAAGAAACCCAAAAATCCATCCGTTCCGAACTTGGCGATAACCTTATACAAGTAGCCCAAATCGGACCAGCCGCAGAAAAGCTAGTTCGTTACGCCTGTATCATGAACGGTCTCTTTGACACTGCGGGCAGGGGAGGTCTGGGAGCGGTAATGGGTTCTAAGAATCTTAAAGCTATCGCCGTCAGGGGACACCAAGCAACGCGAATAACTACCCCTGAGCGCGTTGCAGAATTTAAAAAATGGCGGGTAGATAATAAGTCTACCCTTGGGCTGACAAACAAGCTCCAAGAATTTGGCACCGGCAGCGCAATGGCAGTTTACGAAGCCAACGGGAATTTGCCTGTCCGCAACTTTCGTGACGGGTTATTCCCCAGCGTCAACAAGATAGACGCTCAAGCAGTAAAGGACACCATTAGAATTGGTATGGACGGCTGCTTTGCCTGTTCGGTACGCTGTAAAAAGGTGGTTGAATTTCAGGAACCTTACCCCGTAGACTCAGCTTATGGCGGACCCGAATATGAAACTCTGACCGCACTGGGGTCTAACTGCGGTATAGATAACCTTAAAGCCATTGCTAAAGGCAGCGAAATGTGCAATGCCTATTCGTTGGATACCATCTCGGTGGGTGCAGTCATTGCCTTTGCTATGGAATGCTTTGAGAACGGAATACTTACCGCCGAAGACACCAATGATATTGAACTGAGATTTGGTAATGATGAGGCTATGCTCAAAATAATTGAGCTTATTGCCAGACGTGAAGGGATTGGTAATCTACTGGCTGAAGGCGTGAGCCGAGCCGCCCAGAAAATCGGCAAAGGAGCATCAAAATTTGCCATGCAGGTTAAAGGACTGGAACCGGGCATGCATGAACCCCGATTAAAACGGGGATTGGGACTTGGTTTTATGGTTAATCCCCACGGTGCCGACCATGTCTGTAATGTGCTTGACGACACTTTTGTTGAGGACAGGCAGCTAAAAGGGATAAAACCTCTAGGGATACTGGAGCCCCTTTCCATGGATGATATCGGTCCCCGAAAGGTAGCCCTGTTTAAACTAATGCAGCTTAAACATATAATAGAGGATTCTCTGGTGACGTGCATGCTTTTACCCTATACTCACCAGCAGCTTGCCGATATTACGGCAGTAGTCACCGGATGGGATACCGGGGTAGTGGAACAGATGAGAATTGCCGAGAGAATCTTAACTATAACCAGATTATTCAACATCCGAGAGGGATTTACCGCTGCCGACGATGAACTGCCGCAGCGTTTTTACCAGCCGAAAACAGACGGTGCCCTAGCTGACAAACCTCTTGACCCCACCGAGATGGAGCGGGCTAAGAGATACTACTATGCTCTGATGGGTTGGGATACACATACCGGAATACCAACAGCAGAAAAATTAGAAGAGCTGGGTATTGACTGGGCAAAAGCCTATTTAACCACCTAGCTCTCCAGTTAACCAACACACGAATTAGATATAAAAGAGGAGGATAATCAGATTGAACCAGTTTCTCGATGTGGCGACACGGGCAGCTTACCAAGCCGGTGAGTTTTTATTAAAAAGCCTGCCCGGGCAGAGTCAGGTTCGTTATAAAGAGGAAGGACATTTTAATCCACAGTCACCGGCAGACAAAGGGGCTGAAGATATTATTTTTAGCATCATAGGTGGCGCTTTCCCCGGACACGGCTTTATCTCTGAAGAACGGGGGAAGATAGACGCTGCTTCAGACTATACCTGGGTCATTGACCCTCTTGACGGCACCATCAACTTCATCCACAAATACCGCCTTTTTGCCGTATCTATAGCCCTGTTATATCGGGAAGAGGAGATGCTGGGGGTAGTATACAACCCGCTGGTAGATGAGATGTTCACCGCGGTAAAGGGTAAGGGCGCCCATCTTAACGATATAAGAATACAGACCTCAACGACCACAAATCTGGACAAAAGTCTATTGGCTATGGGGTTTCCTTATGACCGCAATTCAAAAGCTTTCCGACAGAGTATAAAAAACTTCGTGTGCTTAGTTGGAAAAAGCCAGGCGCTCAGGCGTGACGGCTCAACAGCATTAGACCTGTGCAGTGTTGCCTGTGGTAGATTCGATGGATTTTGCATTGTCGGAAATTCAATATGGGATTATGCCGCCGGGAGCCTCATTGTAACTGAAGCCGGAGGTAAGATTACCGATTTTAAGGGAAATCCATTCCATATTAAGAACAATAATAATGAAGTGCTGGCCACCAACGGAAAGATTCACGACAGTATATTAAAATGTTTCGCAGAAGTTAAATAAACAAGGGGTTAGATTACCGGCATAGAGAACGGCTCCAACTTCAAGACAGTACTCAATAGTTCTGTATGGTTGAAGTTTATCAAGCTTACCACACGGATTTGACTTGGCATGGCTGAGGTGTATTAAAATCAAGATAGCAGGGTGAGAAACGACCCAATTTCCCCTTCCCTAATCTGTTGAGAAGGAGGAAAGCATGTATAACAATATTTTAGTCCCAATGGATGGCTCGGAGCTGGCGGAATGTGTACTTTCTCATGTGGAAACTATCACCAAGGGATGCGGCGTAAAAAATGTCACCTTCGTGCGTGTAGTCCCGCCTATTGATACCTCTACCGGTGGCTGGGAATACATGTTCAGCGATGAGGAACGGCAACGGATGGAAACCGTCAGCAAGACTGTTGCTGAAGAATACCTCAAACAGCTAAGTAATCGGATCCAATACGAGCAAACCGAGGTAAAAAGAGAGGTTATTCTGGGGAAAATACCAGCAGACCTCATCGTTGACTACGCCAATAAGAATGAGATAGACCTTATCGTTATCGCCACTCATGGACGCTCCGGGGTAAGCCGTGCTATCTGGGGAAGTGTAGCTGGTCAGATTCTCCGTACTGCTGGTGTGCCGGTTTTGATGGTGAGACCTAAGGGGTGTATTGCTAAGCACTAGCGCTGTTGCTAGTAGCCTTCCTCAGCTGCTACCACTATAGCCTTGAGGTTTGCTACCGGGGTCTGTAAGGGAATAGCGCACTCGGGAGCAAGAATGTCCACGCCCGCTCCGATAGCGTAACGGGCCTGTTGGTAAACATCCTCCGGAGTGCCGCGGAGAAGAGCTTGCGTATTACTGATATTGCCAACTAAAGACATCCTCCCGTTGACAATGCGCACCGCTTCTCTGGCATCCACCTGCCATTCAAAGTGATAAGCATCGTAGCCTTCTTCAGCAAAGATACCAAGGCGGTCAATGCAATTACCGCAAACATGGAGAATAGTGGGTCCCCCAATCCTGCTCAACATCTCGCGGTGGACAGGCACCAAGAACTCATCATAAGTTTTTGGGCTTACCAGGTCACCGGTAGCATGGTCAGGAAGAACCACAGCATCAGCCCCAGCTTGAAGCTGGGCATTGGCGAAGGTGACAGTGACCTCTTTATAGGCATCCAGAAAGCGCCTTACCTTATCTGGCTCGGTAATGGTCATCAGCAAAAAGTCCTGAACTCCTACCACATGGTAGCAGATAGTCCATGGACCCATAACCTTGCCTACAATAGCTATATGGTCGGCATACTCCTTACGGAGAAGGGAGATAGCCTCCAGCACCACCTTTATTGAGGGCTCTTCCAAAAGATTATCGGGAATAACAATGTCCTCAATCTCCTTAACCGGATGAGTTTTGGCATCGGGCATCATATCTCGGTTGCCCCAATCCACTTCGCAGCCCAGAGCAGCTGCCTCCTGCTGGACACTGAACTCAGGCATAATGGTATCAAAGCCCAAAACCTCATAACCGGCAGCAGCCAGCTCAGCCATCTGTCGGGCATCCCGATGAGCCTCGGGGAAATATATTCCCACCCTGTCCATCAGCTCGTGGCATACAATGGAAGTAGGGTTGCCTACAGAAATTCGCTTTCCCTTCCTGCCCCCCAGCAACCCGGAGAGAAACCTCCTTCTCGGTGACAGGTCCGGTTTGCCCTCACTCATGGCTACAATACCCCCTATTTCTTGATAAGCCCGAGGGCTAATTCAACTCCAGAGATAGCATCCCCCCCATAGCCATCGGCTCCAATCTCAGCGGCAAACTCCTGAGAGACAGGTGCACCCCCTACTATAATCTTGGGGACATGGTCACCGGCATTTTCCCTAATCGTAGTGATTACCTTCCCCATCTCCAGCATGGTAGTGGTCAGTAAGGCGGAAAGTCCAATAATGTCAGGCTGGTGTTTCGCCACCGCCGCCACAAAACCATCAGCAGGCACATTAGTCCCCAGGTCAATGACCCTGAACCCGGAGCCCTCCATAAGTACCGAGACAATATTCTTGCCTATATCGTGGATGTCTCCGTATACCGTCCCGATAACCAAAGTGCCCTGGCTGGAAGACTCTCTCTCCGATAACACAGGCTTCAGGATAGCAATGCCACGATGCATATTCCGGGCTGCCAGCAGAACCTCAGGGACCCATATCTGGTTGGCTTTAAACTCTGCCCCGACAATACTCATCGCCCCGATGAGTCCCTTGTTGAGAATTTTGTAGGCAGGGATGCCCTGGTTAAGAGCATCCTGCACCAGTTCCTCCACAACAGTAATATCTATCTGGCGAAGCGCCTTATTGTATGCCTGTACATTAATCAAAG
>CAYRNL010000059.1:0-5518 GCA_964425705.1 uncultured Dehalococcoidales bacterium | reverse complement strand
TCTATCCAGAGCATTTAGTTTAGCCAGACCAAAGCGGAATGCAGATATAATCTTAATCCAGGGGGCATTATTGGACAAGCGCTTAAACAGTTCCAGGAAGCCCAATAGCTTACGCTCGGAAAGCCCTATCTGGAGCACTTGAGCATTATAACCCAGGTCGTGGAGGATTTGTTCCTGTGTCGCAGCATAGCTACCCAAGCGGCAGATGCCAAAGCCGCCAGGCATAAGCAAAGTATCGGCTCCCATCTCGGCAGCTTCAATCATATTACCCAGGGTTAGCTTAAACGGGATGCAGAGACCCTCCGGTGAGTACCTGACACCCAGAGATAGGGTACGCCGATTGTTGAGTGGTGGCACTATATAATCAACACCCAGCCGCTGAAACAAGGCTTTAAGGGGTATATATAGATTACCCATATGGGGTATACCTACACGCATACTGCCGTTTGCCTCCTTCGTCGGCGATATATCATATCAAGGAAAGCCTCCAACCTTGTAATTATACCACCCTCAGCAGTATGTTCCTCAAGGGTAAGGGCAGTAAAAGGAGCAGCCCCCAGCCTACCGGCATACCGACGTACCATATCCATCATCAAGGAATCAGGGCCGCAGCCAAAGGTCATTACACCAATAACTCCATCAACTCCCTTATCCAGATAATGTCCCCCGGCACCCACCACTTCAGCATCATATGTCCAGCGGGCTTGCCCAGTCAACCTGACTGTAGCCGATTCCAGCTCCTCTATAGTGAGCATCTCCGGGGTCAGCACTTGATTACGTGCCTGCTCCAACCGGTGGATAAGACGATAATTTATGTACTCATCATAGAGGAGGTAGGGGTGACCAATGACCGCAACAGTAGCCTGCGTTGAATCTGGAGGGTCAGGACACACTTCAGACTCCGCTTTAGAAGGAGCCGATATTCTTGCTATCGCCTGAGGCGGCGTTAATCTATGACTGGACATTAGCTGTTGATAATTCAGGTGAGTTTGCCAGGCAGCTATACTGGCTTGCTTAACCCGAAACGGATTCCAACTAAAATGCCGTCCTAACCGGTAAATAGCCTGATACAGGACACGCTTCCCTCTGTTAACATCTATATCTATATCCAGAATAGGTGGCGATTCAGGGATGACAGCCCTGGTCATATCGGGTAAACCAAGAAATTTGGAGCAGTTGTAAACCTTGCGCTTCACACTACGGATGGCAGGGATAAAGATACAGTCGCACTTATCTACCAAGGCAAGGACATGTCCCAGAAAAATCTTCACCGGTAAACAGGTATCAGCTACCACCCGCGATGAGCCTGAGGATAACATAGCCTGAGTAGTCGGTGGTGAAACCACTACTTCCGCCCCCAGCTCCTCAAAGAAGGTCCGCCACAGAGGGTAGTACTGGTAGTAGAGCAGCGCTCTGGGAATACCTACCTTAATCATTTCTATTTCCGAAACTCGTCTTGAATCTTGGTAACTACTTCGGGATTGCTTACCAGGTCAACAACAGTCATAGCCAGAGCCTTAGCTGCATCAGTAAGACCACGGATACCCGCATCAGAAGCAGCTGCGGCAGCAAACTGAGGGGAATGGGGGGCAACTCCCTTGGGCGCTATGGCTACCATAGCATGAATACTGGGCACCAACTGACTGACATTACCCATATCAGTACTGCCAAAGCCTTCACCAGGTTCAGAGAGTTTAACCTTTCGTCCCAAGGACTCCATGTTTTGTATAAATAGTCGTGCCAGTATCAGATTGTTACGCATAGCAGCATAGTATATGTCTGCCCATTTGTACTCCAAGCGGGCTCCGGTAGCGGTAGCCGCACCGGTAAAGCAATTTATAACCTTTTGTTTCAATTCCTCAAGATAGGCATCATCTTCAGCCCGCACCAGAAACGACCCAGCGCTATGGGCAGGGACAATATTAGCTGCCTCGCCACCATCGGTAATAATACCGTGAATGCGGGCTTTATCTTTAATGTGTTGCCGCAGCGAGTTAATGGCATTAAACGACTGAATCATAGCTTCCAGGGCATTAATACCCACCTCGGGTTCACCAGCGGCATGAGCCGGTTTACCAAAGAATTCAACCTCCAGTGCCTGACAGGCAAGAGCCTGGGTGGTAGCCGAATCATATACCGCGGGGTGCATCATCATCGCCACATCCAGATTATCAAAGGCTTTCCGCTTAGCCATTATTGCCTTGCCTCCATATAGCTCCTCCGCCGGTGTGCCAATAACAAGGATACTGCCCCCGGACCGGTCAACGGCTGGCTTGGAAGCCACCCCAGCACCCACAGCACAGGTAGATATCAGATTATGACCACAGGCATGACCGAGCCCAGGTAAGGCATCGTACTCCGCCATAATGGCGATAACTGGCTTACCCTGTCCATAGCTCCCCCGGAAAGCAGTCGGTAGCTCACAAATACCCTGTTCCACGGTGAAACCGTTTTCCTCCAAGTAGTGAGTTAACCAATCAGATGCCTTGACCTCGTTAAAACCCAGTTCAGGGTTGGAGTGAATTTTCAAGCTCAGCTCCCTGAGCTGCTGACGGCGAGCATCCACTTCGCCGGTAACCGAAGCTTTTAATTGTTCAATATCTACTGCCATATTTAGCCTCACTTCCTAAATAGGGAAAATACCTTAACTACCCCATTCGGTGTTTATTATAGCAAGGGATTTTCATTGCCTCAATGGCTTTAGCTATTACTCCGTGTGCCAGTAGTCGCAATACCGCCTCGCCATGCCACTCAAAGGACAAATCGTCCGCTTTCAGCAAGGCTTGGTCAACACCGCTGGATTTTATTATGTCAAATAGCTTATCAACCTGCCGGTCGCTCAGATGCTCATAGAGTTTCCGTGCCCAGTAGCCTATCTTCAACTCCCGTCCCAGTTTTTTCCTCCATTCCCGCTCATATTCAGCCAGACTCCCCGCTGATAAATCGTCGTTTTCCAGCGCCCGGCATAAAATGTTAACCCCGATATCGGCACACAGCAGACCGTAATAAATACCACCGCCAGTGGTCGGCTTTACCTGTCCGGCAGCAGTCCCCGCCACTATTATCCTTTCCCCCCAGGTTCTGGGTAGTGGCTTCAAGGAAATCCCACCATAGCAGGGCTTGACTTCGGCTGAAGCCACCTTCCCCTGAGCTAACAGGGATGATATTAACTTTCTTAGATATAGTTCTGGGCTGCGGCGTGATAACAACCCCGCCAGAGCTTTCGTTGGTGACACCGGCACCAGCCAGGCAAAAAAACCGGGGGCTATTTCCCGACCAAAGTAGACCTCTACCTCATTGACCCCACTTATCTCCACCTCAGCCTGGGCTCCCATAATGGCATCACCAACCTTACCCAAGCCCAATTTGTCAGTCAATCTGGAACTAAAGCCAGTGGCAACGACCACCACCCTTGCCGCAAGATTTAACTTCTCACCTTGCCGAACTGCCTCCACCCTTACCCTATCATCTCCGACCGCTATATCTGTGACCGAAGTGCCTAACATATACTCCGCCCCCTTATTTTGAGCCCGCTCAGCCATAGCCATATCAAAAGCTTGCCGGTCAACAATAAAAGCCTGAGGCTCCTCCCGCCACAGCTCAAGGCACCTGCCCGAAGGCGAAAACAGTCTGGCACTGTTTGCCTGCCTTAAGATAACACTGCTACCAATATTAAAGGAACTCACGCACTCCCGCCCGATGATGCCGGCACAGCAGACCGACTCCCCTGCCCTTTCCTTCCGCTCTGCAACCACTACCTCGTACCCCGCTTCCGCCAGTTTATAAGCCACATGACTCCCTACCGGACCACCACCGATAACGATAACATCGTGCAATCTAATCTCTCCTTAAACGAGCCCTTATAAGCTTATTGAGGTAATAGAAAACTACAGGTATAATGGTAACACCAATAATAATCAGAATAGAGTTAAACCCGCTAACCCTGATACCGACCAGTATATCCAGGGAAAGGATACTGAGTGTTACTATAGCAATGGACAGACCAAAGGAAAGGGCAGCCCTTTCTATGACATTTATCTGCCTGCCCTGGAAAAATACCAGCGTCCAGGCAAAGCCAGGCAGGAAGAACACCAGTATAAACCCCAGCAATGCTTGGAGGATGGGTACTTTCTCAAGGAAGGGGAAAATAAATAAGAAAAGCTCCCTAATCGGAGATAGCCATTCCATACTTCATACTCTCTCCATACCAATACTCAATCTGAAAGGTATATGACTTTGCCTAATCATAAAATTCTCAAGCCTGATTACCTGATACTACCACTTATAATGGCGCTGGCATTTTACCTGACCTTCATTCCACACCTCGGCTACCCATACCCGCTGCATGTTGATGAATGGGTGCACCTGGCTAAGTCCAATGCAGTATTGGAGGCAGGCAGCACCACTTTTGTTGACCCATTTCTGGGACAATTACCCCTGGGCATCAGCTCCAATCTGGAGGCTGGCTTCCATCTGTTCTGGAGCGTATTCCACCAAATTAGCGGCATATCCTGGCTAACCATCTTCAGATACTTTCCGGGCATCATTTTCCTGATTACCGTTCTCTCTGTCTATATTTTGGCTCGGCGGGAAGGATTTGGCTGGGAAGCAGCCCTCTTCACCTGTCTGATACCAACTACTATCGGCATACTGGGACCCGCCTTTATGGTACCGGTAGCTATGGGGCTGCTCTTTATCCCTCTTTCCCTGTTCATCGTCTTTAATTTTAGAACCGGCTGGTCTTACCTGGTACTGTTTCTCTTCACCTGTATTCTGCTCGCCATACATGCAGCGACAGCGGTAGGTCTGGTCCTTATTCTCGTACCATACATCCTACTTAATTTGAAGAGCAACTTCAAGCATAGCCTGGGGATGACACTCGCCCTAGCCGTCCCATTCCTGGCACCCTTTCCCTGGATATTCAGCATGCTGCTGCCGACAGCAGAGAGCCTACTCACCCCATATGCCTTGTCTACATTCGTTGACCTGCCGCCGCTTTTATATGCCTATGGTTATCTTCCCATTTTGTTCTGCCTGCTGGGAACCTCCGTACTGGCGATAAGAGGTGGTAACAAAAACTATGGCTTGATATCAGGTTTACTGGCTTTGCTGGTAATGCTGGTCACCTTTTTCACCTTTCACTACGGGGTAGAGTTAATGTATCAGCGGGGACTGATGTACACCATGCTAATAATAAGCATTGTTGCCGGTGCTGGTCTGATGGGGATAAAAAGCCTCCGGCTACCATCAAATGGACTAAAAGCAGTTTTCTTGAGGAAAAACGTGGGTAACATCCTGTGTCTGGTTCTCATCGGGATAACCCTGGCTTTATGCATCCCTAACCGTCAGGATACTCCTTACTATCACATGATAGACAGCGAAGACTATCAGGCATTTGTCTGGATTAGAGATAACATTGATGACAGCCACAAGAAGGCAATACTTGACCCATGGAAAGCAACCGCCTTCACCGCCATCACTGGCAAGAATATCCACACCAGAATACATACCCGTCTCA
>CAYRNL010000058.1:0-5587 GCA_964425705.1 uncultured Dehalococcoidales bacterium | reverse complement strand
TTTATTTTATCATCTTTTAACCTAAACCAGGTATACTGATGGCGAACAAAGCGGTGGGTTTCAAACTTGATTTGCTGAATGGCTGTAGCCAGAGTTAGCTCACCCTTGAGAAACATGCCTATTTCCTTGTAGCCTATGCCCGACATAGCCGGCAGATTAAAACCATAGCCCATATTCACCAGCTTTTCCACTTCAGCAACCAAGCCCTGCTCTATCATTTCATCAACCCTTTGGTCAATCCGGCGATATAGTTCTTCCCTGTCTGCGGTTAAACCTATTATGAAGGTCTCAAACGGTGGTGTTTTCTTATTTTGAAGCTGAGAAAAGGGAACCCCAGCAATGTTATGCACCTCAAGAGCCCGAATGGTGCGGCGTACATTACGAGGGTCAATTTTCTGCGCTGCCTGAGGGTCAACCGTTACCAACTCCTGATAGAGCTCATCCTGACCCAGTTTGGCTGCTTTCTGCTCCAGAGAGTGCCTGAATTCAGGGTCAGGGGATACCCGCGGTATCACCCACCCCTCCAATACCGACCAAGCATACAGTCCGCTACCACCAACCAGCAGTGCCAATTTTTCGCGCTGTTGAATACCGGTAATAGCATCATAAGCCAGCTGATGATACCGAGCCAGACTGAAGTCTTCGTCAGGATTAACCATATTAATCAGATGGTGGGGGACCAGAGCTAGCTCCTTCCGGGAAGGCTTGGCAGTACCAATATCCATATGACGGTATACCTGCCGGCTATCCGCACTCACTATCTCTCCATTAAAAATCTGCGTCAAATGGAGAGCTAATTTGCTTTTACCCACGCCGGTAGGACCAACTATAGCCACTAAATGGTTCATTTTTGAAAACCCCATCCCCTTTTTCCCCTTCCCCCTAATAAGAAGAACATAGTTTTAGAGGGATTATGTTCCTTTAAAACTGCCTCTTTATAACTGGCTCTTGATTTTCGCAGTTTGTTTGACAATACCCACAAACTCGTCGGCTTTCAGGCTGGCACCGCCGACAAGAGCGCCATCTATCTCCGGCTGACTGATAAACTCGGCAACATTAGCCGAATTAACGCTACCTCCATATAGAATGCGAACATTTTGAGCAATGCTGTCGCTGTATAATTTAGTAATGCTCTGGCGGATAAAACCGATGGTTTCGTTAGCCTGCTCACCGGTAGCGGCTTTACCGGTACCAATAGCCCAGATTGGCTCATAGGCTACAATCAAGCCGTCAGCTTCATTTATCCCGGCCAAGGACGACCTTAGCTGTTCAGCTACTACTTCTCTTGTTCTTCCCGCTTCGTTTTCTTCCAGCTTTTCCCCGACACACAGAATAGGTATCAGTTTAACCCTTAGCGCTGCCTGAACCTTCTTGCTGATAATCTCCCCGGTCTCCCCAAAATACTGCCTTCGCTCAGAGTGTCCAATGATAACAAACTGGCACAGGTCAGCGAGCATTAATGGGGAAATCTCTCCGGTATAGGCACCCTTCTCCGCAAAGTATAGATTCTGGGCTCCCAATTTAGTGGAACTGCCTTTAATTAGCTCTTTCACCGCAGCCAGAGAGATAAAAGGGGGACAAACTACCTTGTCCACACCGGTTATCTCCTCCAGCCCGGGGCGCATTTCACTGACCAGTTTTACCGCCTCACCTACCGTAGTATTCATCTTCCAGTTACCAGCAATCATTGGTATACGCATCATCAAACCTCCTAGACCATAATCATTGGCTTTTCCATCTGCCCGCTTCTCCCTGTCACTTTCTCAATCTCCATTACGCCAATGTAGGCATTCATATTTTTAATTCTCTCGTCTGGAATCTCCTGCCCGCCATGGTAAATCTCATTTAATGCTTCAAACCACATCTTCTTTGTCTCAAAATCATTGTGCAGAGAAACTGTGCCATAACATATAACGCTAAGCCATCCTGTCTCCCCCCACTCATCAACCTCAAAACAAGCCTGGCTATTCCCCTGAATAAACTCCACTTTCTTCCCCTTTGTTGCCATATGAAAGTAAATTTTGTTGTCATGATAGACATAGGATATGGGAACGATATAGGGAACATTGCCAAGACAAAGGCTTAGTCTACCGAGCATATGCTCTTTTAAAAAACGCTCTATTTCGTCTCTTGTAAGCTCCCTTATTTCACCATGGTGGCTTTCCTTCACTAGAAAATTCCTTTCTACGCACCAAACTTGGTCAACTTCAAGGCATTAGCCATTGCCAACGGCATAATCTGTGTAGCAGAAAACCGTCCCAGTCCACCAGAAAGACAGGCCGACTCAGAGAATTCCCCTACCCTATCCCGACGGCACCACTTGGAATACAGAAGCACCGGCACCGGGTGCCAGCTATGCCCTTTGAGTACAGCTGGCGTTGAGTGGTCAGCGGTAACCACGATAACATCAGGTTCCATATCTACCAGACTGGATAGAGCTCTATCTGTCTCCTCAATAATCCTGACCTTGCGGTCAAAGTCGCCATCTTCCCCAGCGGAATCGGTGCCCTTTATATGCAGGAAGAAGAAGTCATAGTCAGCGTAATGCTGCTTTAAGGTAACGAACTCCTGTTCAATACTGGCTCCCGTTTTCAGAACCTCCATACCCACTAATCTGGCCAATCCGCGATACATAGGATAACTGGCAATAGCCGCCGGCTTTAATTTATAAATCTCGCTCATAGTAGGGAATTGTGGTCTCTCCGAGAAACCACGGAGCAGAACCATATTGGCGGGATGGTACCCAGTCAGAGTTGTCTTCACCTGGGCTAGAAATTGATTGGCGATATTAGCCATTTTATCAGCCTTCGGCTGTAGAGCGGTAATTGTTCTGGGCGCTACCTCTGTCTGCTGGGGGTCAGAATCGGTAACATCAGCGCAGAGTCCATCCCCCTGAAATACCACCACCAGACGGTGCTCCCTGACAGGACAGACCAGAGATTTAATCCCTCCCACCTCTATTCCATCCAGCAACTGACACAACTCAGCGCACTTCTCAGTAGAGATGCGACCTGCCCTGCGGTCGGCAATCAAACCAGACTCATTTATAGTGCAGAAATTACCTCGAGCCGCTACATCTCCATACCGCAGGTCAAAATCTATTCCGGTTGCCTCCAGCACACCCCGCCCGATGTTAAAATGCAGTGGGTCATAACCAAACAAAGCCAGGTGTCCCGGGGCGCTACCCGGGGTTATTCCAGGGCTTACCGTATCAACGAGACCACATATTCCTTTAGCCGCCAAACAGTCAAGATTGGGGGTATTAGCTGTCTCCAGTTCGGTCTTACCTGTTTCAGGGTGAGGTAATCCACCCAGTCCATCAATGACTATTAATACAATCTTGGCAGGTGAAGACTGAGCCAGGCTCTTTATCAACTCCAGATTAATCAAAAGTGTTACTCCTTATCCTGTAATGCCCCAACTCCAGGCAACACCTCACCACCGAGGAACTTAAGCGAAGCACCACCCCCCGTAGAGACAAAGGTCATCTTATCAACTAGCCCCATCTTGGTTACTACCTCAGTTGTTGAACCGCCACCAATGACAATACTGGCATCAATATCAGCCAGAAGTTTAGCCATACTACTGGTTCCGTCAGCGAATTGAGGAATCTCACATATGCCCATAGGTCCATTCCAGAAAATTGTCTTGCACTTCTTCAATTCTTCAGCGAAATTTTTTATCGTTTGCGGACCGATATCCACAATCCTTGAATCCGGCGATATATTTTCCACCGCTACCGTGTTGCCCTTTGCCTCAGCACTGACTTCACCAGCAACAACCACATCAACCGGTAACAGCAGGTGCATTCCCTTTTTCGCCATCTCCCCGGTCAACTCAGTTACCACATCTAACATCCCCGGCTCAACTAAGGACAAACCTACCTCATAAGATTTAGCCTTTAAGAAGGGGGCAGCCATACCACCACCGATAAGAATAGCATCCACCTTACCCATAGTATTTTTCAACAGGCTAATCTTATCGCTCACCTTAGCTCCACCAATAAGCACAGCAAAGGGATGAGCCGGCTCGGTTAAAATACCCTCTAAAAACTTAAGCTCCTTTTCCATCAGAAAGCCAGCTACTGCGGGAAGGTACCGGGTAACCCCTACCACTGAAGCGTGAGCCCGGTGGCTGACACTGAAAGCGTCATTAACATATATATCAGCCAATGAAGCCAGGGCTTTAGCGAAAGAAGCATCGTTTTTCTCCTCCTCGGGATGGAAACGGACATTTTCCAGGAGCAAAACCTCACTGTTCTTCATCTCTTCCACGGTCTGCGCCACTTCGGAGCCAATACAATCCCGGGTAGCCTGTACCGACTGACCCAGAAGCTGCGTCAAACGTTGCGCTACACCAGCTAACCGCAATTTTTCAACTACCTGCCATTTGGGTCGCCCCAAGTGGGAGCAGAGAATGACTTTTGCCCCCTGGTCAACAAGATATTTTATGGTAGGCAGTGCGGCTCGAATACGAGTATCGTCAGTAATCTTACCTGTGGCTTCATCCAGAGGGACATTAAAATCAACCCTGACCAAAACCCTTTTGCCACCGACCTCTATATCCCTAACCGTCTTTTTGTTCATGCCACCTCCCTAAGTCTCTATGAAATTAAATAACAAAGTATCAGGTGTAAGCCAAATCGCCTGATACTCCAAATCAACCCTCGCAAGCAGCAAGCATACAAGCTGTACCGCCTTTACGCCTCTCTTTAACTAGAAGCCAACCTCATAGTAACAAGGCAGATAATCGGTTGTCAAGCGAAAAAGCCAGTTTGACGCCGTGATGCCCATTTGGTACACTCACAAGATGACACCTCTAGAACAAGAGTTATTCTACTTCATACAAAATATCTACACCATGATACAATGGCCTGGAGTAGTGATACTTATGGCAGTAGAGAGTGCTTGTATTCCCTTACCGAGTGAGTTAATTATGCCGTTAAGTGGCTGGATACTTGTCAAAGAGCGCTCCTTATCAGCCGCATATACATTGGTAGCGGGAGCATACGGAGCTCTAGGCTGCACTATTGGTTCAATTATAGCTTACGGGGTAGGTGCCTGGGGTGGTCGTCTCTTCTTAGAGAAATACGGCAAGTATGTCCTTATATCTCATCACGACCTTGACCTAGCCGACCGATGGTTTGACAGACATGGCAGCCGTGCAATCTTTTTGTCCCGTCTACTGCCAATAGTGCGCACTTTCATCAGTCTTCCTGCTGGAATAGCCAGGATGCACCTTGTCAAGTTCTTAGTCTATACCTTTGCCGGTTCCTTCATCTGGTGCACCGGCTTAGCCTACGGTGGTTACCTCCTAGGCAGGGACTGGGAGCAAATACGAGCGATTATGCGTCCTTTTGATCCCGCAATAACTACGATAATAATTGCCTTAATCGCTCTATATATTTATAGGCATATCAGAAAAGTTAGAACTACTAGTAGAAGTACTAAGTAGCAACCTGGCTAAAGCCAAAAGAACCACTGGTTTCAACTTGACCTTCTCTTTAGCTAATGATACATTTAGTGGTAAATAGCTTGTCCCTGTAGCTCAGTTGGACAGAGCGGCTGCCTTCTAAGCAGCGGGTCGT
>CAYRNL010000057.1:0-5716 GCA_964425705.1 uncultured Dehalococcoidales bacterium | reverse complement strand
AAGGGTAATGTAGTCGGCTACTGCCTTGACCTCGTCAGCAGCGTTGTCCATAGCCACCGCCAGACCGGCGGTGGTGAGCAGTGACAAATCGTTCCTCTCATCACCGATAGCCATAACCTCGGCCAGCGGTATCTCCAGATGTGAGGCTAACGCTTCCAAAGCTTTCCCTTTAGACACCTCAGGAGCCACTATATTGACAAAATCAACATCAGGATAGGCTGGTGTTGTCGTCCAGGAAAAGTGAAGCTCCTGCAGATTATCTTTGAATTGATGACAGAGACTATCTGCCCCAGCCTTTTCCTCAGCAGAGTGGACAGCTACCGTCCCTTTAATAATCCGCTCTCGCTCCCAGATATCGGTAAAATCCACCAGAGTAGGATAGATGCCAAAATACTTACGGCGAATATCACTAGCCCAGCTCTCCCGCTCCACGAAATACTGAGTGGTAGAATAAAGCTCAAGGTTGATGCCATTCAAACGAGCAAACTCAACTGCTTCCCTGACCAATACCTTGCTAATTGGTTGAGCATAGACTTCCTTATTCTGACTGGGGTTGATTACCAAAGCACCGTCAAATAATATATGATACCCATCCAGCGGCAACTGATTGATAATTTTCATAGCCGATAACAGGGTCCGCCCGGTAGATAAAGAAACCTTAACTCCCAGGTCAATAGCCTTAGCCAGGGCTTCTTTATTCTCCACCGAGATACTCCCATCCCTGCCCATCAGGGTGCCATCTATATCTGTTACTAAAAGCTTATACTTCATTATTATTTACTAACCCTATCCCCTGTATTCCCTTCCCCTTGACAAGGGGAAGCCTCGTCGCTTACACCCCTCCCGGATTCGCACTTTGCAGGTAGTGCCCCAGGGTCATGGCATTTCTCACGGCAAAGGCTTCAGCGTCATTATTGAAATAAATATAGACTGCCTCAAGGTCGGCAGCCAGCCTAGCCAGCTTCCTTGCCCAGTCAGCCAGCTCTTCATCGGAGTAACAGCTAAAATAAAGCCCGGTGCTACCGTGAAACCTGATGTAGGCAAAGTCAGCCGTTGCCACCACAGGACAACTAACTTCAGGCATATCAAAAATACAAAAGCCTGCATTATACTTACGCAAAATCTGGAAAACCTCTTCCTCAAGCCAGGACTCGTGTCTAAACTCAAATACATGCTTCATTCCCCGGGGTAAAATGGAGAGGAATGACTCCAGCACCTCATCATTGCGGTGCATATTGGGGGGAAGCTGGTATAACAGCGGACCTAACTTCTCCCCTAAAATCTTAGTCCGAGCGATAAACCGTTCTTCCGCCTCCTCGGCATTTTTAAGCCGCTTAATATGGGTGATAAACCGATTCACCTTCACGGCAAAGGTGAAACCGGCCGGTGAAGAGTTGTACCAGGTAGTAAAAGCAGACTCTGAAGGCAATTTATAGAAACTATTGTTAAGCTCAACAGTGGCAAAATGGCTGGCATAAAATCCGAGCCACTCGTTCTTACTCAGCCTTTCCGGATAAAACCTGCCCCACCAATGTGCATAATGCCAGCCTGAGGTGCCGATGTAGCAACGGAATGACATTAAACTTAGCCACCCGCTAAATTAGGTCGACCTAATTTCCTCTCGCATAAATTTAATATACGAGATAGCAAAGCATACTACTGTTAAGGCGATAATGCTTACCAGATGAGGCCAGACCAGCAACATACTCTGACCCAGTGAAAGAGGACTGGGGGTTTGCATCACCTGCCCCAGTAGCCGTGCCGTGGGGATGAGGAGTATGGTAACAATTTGCCAAAACAGGGTTATCGGAGATATCAGCATAACGGTGACCCCAAACTGTCCCATCTGAGCGAATAAGGGGAATACAAACATAGCGATGAATAACATCCACAGGGCTATTGAGGCTAGTGCTGAAGTAGCTACCCGGTAGAACAATATGGAAAATAATATGGACAAGCCCAGCCAAAAGGCTCCATAAATAATACTCATAATCAAGAAGGAAAATAACCGGATAGCCTCTTCGGAACTGGGAGGAACACCAATCATTCTGAGCCCTAACCCAGCCACCAGCAAAATTATGCTCGTCAGCATAATGGTTATTGTAACGGCACCGGCTAAGAACTTGCCATTGATAACCGCATCCCTAAAGATAGGCTGAGACAATAGCCGACTCAGTGTGCCCCTGTTTCTCTCACTATTGATAGCGTCAAAGCCAAGGGTAATGCCTACTATCGGCATAAAGAAGGCAATGAAAAAAATAAACATGGGGAGTGCCTGTCCCGATGTCGTGTATAGCTGGAGAAAAACAAATCGGCTCTCAGTTACTGACTGCCTTATATACTGGGCATCAAAGTATATGGCGAATACGCCCACAGCAAGCACTATGGCAAATAAAATGATAAACCGCCAGCTAGTGAAATGGTCAGCCAATTCCTTCCGAAAAACAGTTAACAATGCCGTCATATTAACCCTCAGTGAAATATTTCATATAAATGTCCTCCAGAGCATAGCTCTGGATTTTCATCTGCACCAGCAATCCATTAGCCTCCACGATTGTCCTGGCTATCTGCGGTCTCAGGTCTTCGGTACAACTAGCCAGTAATAAGTCGCCCGACCTCTCTACAGATACCACTCCGTCAATTTTCTTGATACAATCAACAAGCTCTGAAGTAGTCTCAGCCAGTTGAAGCTCAATCATGAACTTTCCCCCAGTCAGCGCCTCTCTTCCCAGCTGGTCTAGTGAGCCTTCAACCACCATCTGTCCCTTAGATATGATACCGACACGACTACAGATACGCTGGACATAAGGTAATTGATGTGACGACAGAACAACGGTCATCTTCTGCTCTCTAGCTATCCGAGATATCAAATCAAGCATTTCTTTCACACCCTCGGGGTCTATGCCGGTTGTAGGTTCATCCAGAAAAGCCACTCTGGGTGTCTTGATAAGTATATCGGCGATTGCCAGGCGTTGTTCCATTCCTCGAGAAAAAGTCTTCACCTCATGGTCAGCTACCTGAGAGAGACCCACTACATCCAGTGCCTCTTTTATTCTTTTGGCGGTAAGTTCTTCTGAGAGACTATTTAACCCGCCAGTATAGGCTAAATTATCACGAGCAGTCAGGTCCTCATAAAAGCCTACCTTCTCCGGAACATAACCTGAGATACTCTTAACCTTAAGCGGCTCCCGGGTAGAGTTATACCCGCATATGTGCGCCACCCCTGAAGTAGGCTCAGTGAGACCGAGCAACATCAGTATGGTGGTGGTTTTCCCGGCACCGTTGGGACCGAGGAATCCGAAAATCTCCCCCTCTTCTATCTGCAGGTTTAATCCATCAACCGCCTTTATGCCATTATAGGTCTTGACCAAATCTATTGTCTCAATTACTGATTGTACAGCCAACTTCATCATCTCCTGCCCAGTCGCCAGAAGACTACTCCCACCCCGGCAATGACCAACACCACAATTAGGATGCCAACCCACCCCCAGATGGTAGGTGTTAACACAGTTACCCTGAGATCCAGACTATCAGATGCCTGCTCACTATTAGCTCGCAAGGCAACTGACCAGTCACCAGCTATAGTCTCCTTGGGTGGTGTTATTGTCACATACAGCTCTTGCGTAGTTCCCGGCGCCAGCGATTCTATCTTGTCCGGTTCATAGGTTATATCCCAACCCTCTGGCTTGGTTGAAGCAAGGCTAAGATTCTCAATAGGGTCTGAGCCGGAATTCACCAGCAGCACTGTCAGCGGATTATCCTTGCCGGCAGTAACCTCAGTATTAAGCTGCAAGGTCGGAGTACGCATTTCAAATTCATACTTGGCGGTCACTTTTGCGGCAAGTTCCACGGTTCCTCTTATGTCTTCCGAACTCACTTCAAACATTACTGGATAGTCACCGGGCTCAGGGAAGTTCCCTGGCAGTGGCTCAACTTTAATCTTTACTTTATTGCCGAAGAACTTTCTCGGATCCAGTCCCATAGCGGCTATTTTGACTTCAGGATATTTTCCGTAGCCCGAGAAAATGTCTGCCTTCCACCCCGCTGGTGGTGTCGCCGCCAGGTCAAAAACCCGGCGTTCATCACCCATCCACCTCACCTCAACCTCAATCTCAAAGACATCCCCAGATTTCCCGGATACCACCGGAAAATCAGACCTTAGCTCAACCACATCCTTAAAAGGTTCTTCCTGGCTTGGTGGCAACGCTAAAGCGTGGTCACTGTTTCCGGTAACAGCTAGCACCTGACCTCCGGCTAGACCACCAAGCATAACACAGAGCAAAACAAAACAAAGAAGATAACGAACTGCTCGAAGCCTACTCATAAACTATCCTCCCTCTGCTGGTAAGTTTTCATCAAGTTCATCATCTCCTGCCCAGTCGCCAGAAAACTACTCCGGCTCCAGCGATGACTACTACTATAATTAAGATTACTACCCATCCCCAGATATCGGAAGTTAATACGGTTACCCTAAGTTCTAATTCGTCAAATACCTGTTCACTCTTAGCCTGTAAGGTAACTGGCCAGTCACCAGCCACTGTTTTCTCAGGAGGCGTTATTACCACATCCACCTCCTGCGTCATTCCCGATGCCAGCGAGTCTATTTTCTCAGGATGATAGGTTATAGTCCAGCCTTCTGGCTCGGTTGAGGTCAAAGTGAGATTCTCAATGGCGCTTGAGCCGTAATTCAGCAGTAGCACTGCCAGGTGATTATCCTCACCAGCAGTCACCTCAGTGGTAAGTTGCAAGGTCTGGGTAACCATAGCAAAATCGTAATGAGGACTCACCTTTGCGGTAAGCTCTATGGTCTCATTTACCTCTTCCGAACTAACCTCAAATGTTATCGCATAGTCACCTGGGTCGGGTAACTTCCCTGGTACTGAATCAACTATAATCTTTACACCATTTCCCGTGAGCTGTATAGGCTCCAGCTCCAAAGCTGCTATTGGTTTCTCAGGATATCCTCCGTATTGGGTGAAGGTTGCTGCCCGCAATCCTGGCGGTACTGTCATCGTCAGGTCAAATCTTCGGCGCTCCTCACCTCTCCATATAATTTCAACCTCAAACTCCAGGCTCTCCCCGATTTCGCCACAAATGACAGGATAATCACACTTGAGCTCAAGCACCTCCTTAGCCGGAGGTTCCTCTTGACCTGGTGGCAGCACAGAAAAGTCATTACCGCTTTCCTGAGATGCTAGCACCTGACCTCCCACCAGACTACCAAGCATAGCGAAGAGCAAGGCAAAACCAAGAACATAACGAAACGCTCTAAACTTACTCACAGACTATCCTCCCTCTGACGACAGGTTATTGATTTGCTGATAACTGGCTTGTAAAGTGTAAGCCAATGCAAACTAGTTTATAAGTATATAACAACTGCCGTGGTAAAATCAACCCCAAAATTTTGAATAGTTCTACTTAAAATTATAGAAGCTAAATGTTAAAATCATCTTAAGATTTCTATTGCACTTCCTCAAAATAATTAAATGTGGAATAATGAAGTTCTTTATTGAAACCTCACCCCTCTAAATAAATCCTCAAGGTTTTGGTAACTAGTGCTTTGAATTTGTTCACAGTTTCGTGCCTGGAGTTTTGGCTTTCACCAGAAGCCTTACCCCCTGGATACTGGTAATCTACCTCACCCCCTTTATCCCCCTCTCCTTGAAAGGAGAGGGGGAAGATAAGAAAGAGAGGCTTCGCCTCTCTTGGACTCTCC
>CAYRNL010000056.1:0-5717 GCA_964425705.1 uncultured Dehalococcoidales bacterium | reverse complement strand
TAAATAAGCTCCTACCATCAAAGGAGACTAGGAGAGATTATAGAGAGAGGCATTAACCCTTCTTCTATTTACCTCACCCCTTTCAAAGAGCAACTCTGCGGGGTGTTTAAGAGGGGCTGGTGCCCCTCTTTATAAAAGTCTTCCCCTTCCCTTCATAAGGGGAAGGGGATAAAGGGGATAGGGTTAAATGAGAATCTCTATTATCCTTATACCGGCAAATCAATCTTATAGTTTTTCAGCGTCTCTTTGATGACAGCAGCTGTTTTTTCGTCCGGTTCCACCAGAGGTAGACGCGGCTTACCAGCGTTGAAGCCAACCACATTAAGGGCATATTTGACCGGAATGGGGTTGGAGATAATGAACATGGCGTTGACCAGAGGCAGCAGGTGACGATGCATCTTGGCTGCCTCATCAGTTTTACCGTTAATGAAGCTGTCAATCATCTCCTTGATTTGGTTGCCCACGAGGTGAGAGATAACGCTGATAATGCCGTAGCCGCCTAAAGCCAGTATGGGCAGGGTATCACTGTCGTTGCCGCTCCAGACAAGGAAACCTTCTTTGGCGCCGCTTATAATCTTGGAAATCTGGTCTAAATTGCCGCTGGCTTCCTTTACCCCGATGATGTTGTCTATCTGGCTTAGCCTGATAGCCGTGTCGGCCGATAAATTGGTAACAGTGCGTGATGGCACATTGTAAATGATACAGGGTAGATTGGTGCCCTGGGCAATAGTCTTGAAGTGCTGGTATAAGCCTTCCTGGGTTGGTTTATTGTAGTAGGGGACTACCAGCAAGCAAGCGTCAACCCCAATCCGCTCAGCTCCTTTAGTCGCTTCTATAGCTTCGGCTGTGTTATTGCTGCCGGTATTGGCTATTATTGACCCGCGTTCTCCTACTACTGATTTAACCTCGGCAAAAAGGCACTGCTCCTCCTCCCGGGTAAGGGTGGGAGATTCTCCGGTGGTGCCTGCGACTAATATTCCGTCGCTTCCCGAGTTGAGCAAGGCTAAAGCCAGTTTTTTAGCCTGCTCGTAGTCAACCTTTCCTTCTCCATCAAAAGGAGTCACCATAGCTGTTATTAATCGCCCTATTTTTCCCATTTTGCTACCCCTTTGGCTGTATCCAGCCCCTTTTAATGATTTCTTCAGCAATCTGGACTGCGTTCAGGGCTGCCCCTTTACGCAGGTTGTCAGCAACAATCCACATAACTAAACCATTGGGGTTAGTTTCGTCTCGTCGGATTCGTCCCACGAAAACCTCGTCAGTCCCGGCTGATGGCCAGGGCTGGGGATAAAGACTGATGGTGGGGTCATCTAGTATCTTAATCCCTGGAGCTTGGGCTAGGATGTGCCTCGCCTCCTCGGGAGACATGGGCTGTTTGAATTCGAGGTTAACCGCAATGCTATGCCCGATGAATACGGGGATTCGCACACAGGTGGCGGAAATGGCTATATCAGTAGCGTGCATTATTTTCCTTGTTTCTTCCACCATCTTCCACTCTTCCTTGGTGTAGCCATTGTCCAGGAAAATGTCTATCTCCGGTAACGCATTAAAGGCTATCTGGTGAGGGTAAACATGAGGCATAGCGTCCTGTCCCTCCAGCACCTGTTTGGACTGGGTAGTTAGTTCCTCTACCGCTGCTGAGCCGGTGCCTGACACCGCCTGGTAGGTAGAGGCGATGATTCGTTTAATGGGATTAGCCTTGTGTAATGGGTATAGCGCCACCACCATCTGAATGGTAGAGCAATTGGGATTGGCTATAATTCCTTTATGCCATTTAATATCTTCAGGGTTAACCTCGGGTACTACCAGCGGGATGGTGTCTACCATTCTAAAGGCGGCGCTGTTATCAACAACTACAGCTCCCGACCGGGCGGCTATAGGCGAGAAGTAACGGCTGATTTCAGTACCTGCGGAAAAGAGGGCAATATCTATCCCCTTGAAAGAATCAGGGGCAGTCTCCTTGACCTCGGCTTCCTGATGAGCGACAAATAGCTTCTTTCCCGCTGACCGCTCTGAGGCTAAAAGGCGGATGGAGGTCATTGGGAAGCTGCGTTGCTCTAGAACTTTGATGAACTCCTGTCCGACCAATCCGGTGGCACCAACAATGGCTACTCGATATCCTTTCATCAATCCTCCTATAAACCAAGCAAGGTATCCAGACCGTAGATTAAACCTTTACGTTTAACCACTTCCTTAATCGCCAGTATAATGCCCGGCATATAGCATTGACGACCAATGGTGTCATGTCGGATTGATAGTGTTTGTCCCGGTCCACCTAGCAGCACCTCTTGGTGTGCCATAAGACCGGGTAGGCGCACACTATGGATGCTAACCCCCTCAACTTGCTTTCCCCGGCTCTCCAGAGCTTTGCTTTGTTCCGGAGGACAGCTAAAAGGTTTACCTCTGGCGGCTGCCATGGCTTTGGCTGTGGATAGGGCAGTTCCCGAAGGAGCATCAGCTTTCAGCTGATGGTGTAGCTCTATAATCTCAGCATAGTCAAGGTATTTGGCGGCTATCTTGGCCAGGTGTATCATCAGAATAGCCCCCAGAGCAAAATTGGGAGCAATTACCGCACCCACCTGGTGAGTCGTGGCTAATCGCTCAATTTCCTTAATGTCATCTCCGGTTAGTCCTGTAGTTCCGATTACCAGGTTAACACCCAGCTTGGTAGCAATACGCGCTGATGGCATCACCGCTTGAGCGGTGGTGAAATTTACTAACACATCAGGTTGGCAGGTGGCAAGGATTTGCTCCAGGTCGGAGGAGAAAGGCACTGTTCCCGAGCCATCGGGCAGAGGTAAGCTATCCTCGGTAACCTGTAGCTCTACGGCGCCAACTACCTTTGTCTCGGGTTCTTGGCATAGAGCACTAGTTAGCTCCCTTCCCATCCTGCCTGATGCTCCCTGAACTACTACCTTTATTGGCGCCATGATTTTTACCTCCTGCCGCGAGGGTATTTGGCTGGACCTCTGTCTTGATTGTAGCGAGGTGGGCGTTGTCTTCTCGACGGGTAGTCTTCATTTGATGAATTCCTTGCCCCGCCTTCGGATGTCGGGGAGGACTTCTCAAGCACAGCCCGTCGTGACAGGTTTACCCTGCCCATCTGGTCAATATCAATTACCTTAACTGTAACCTCATCGCCTACTTTAACCACATCCTCAATATTAGCTACCCGGTAATCAGCCAGTTCACTGATATGAACCATCCCTTCTTTGCCAGGAAGAATTTCTACGAAAGCGCCGAAACTCATTAGGCGTGTTACTTTTCCGGTATAGATACTGCCAACTTCTACTTCCTGGGTCAGTTTCTTAATTATTTCTATAGCCTTATTGGCAGCTTCGGCGTCAGGTGAACCGATGAGCACGGTACCATCATTATCAATATCAATAGTTGTTTTGGTTTCTTCAATAATTCCCCTGATGGTCTTACCTCCGGTGCCGATTATGGCACCAATCTTATCAGGGTCAATCGTCATTTTATGTACTCGTGGTGCGTGGGGACTGAGTTCAGGTCGGCTGGAGCTGATGGTTTGCCTCATTGTTTCCAGAATGGACAGGCGAGCCTCTCTAGCCTGGCTTAGCGCCTTTTCCAGAATTTCTATATCTATGCTCTGGAGTTTGATATCTAGCTGTAGAGCGGTGACACCCTCCGTTGTTCCCGCTATCTTAAAGTCCATATCCCCGTAGGCATCCTCTATGCCCTCAATATCGGTTAAAATGGTATACTCACCGTTATCTGCGGTGACCAGACCCATAGCTGCTCCGGCGACTGCTCTCTTAATCGGTATGCCGGCATCCATCAGGGACAGGCTTGAAGCGCAAACACTGGCCATAGATGTGCTCCCGCTGGAACTAAGAACCTCAGAGACGAGGCGAATGGTGTAGGGAAAGTCTTCATCCTTGGGTATCACCGGCAGGAGAGCCCGCTCCACCAGAGCACCGTGACCAATCTCACGGCGACCGGGTGTACCTATTCGCTTTACCTCACCGCTGGAGAAGGGTGGGAAATTGTAGTGGTGGATAAACCGTTTGGATTCCTCTATACCCAGTCCATCAAGACGCTGCTCCTTGCCGATAGAACCCAGAGTGGTAATGGTGAGCACCTGGGTTTGCCCTCTGGTGAACAGCCCCGAGCCATGGGTGCGCGGTAAAAGCCCTACTTCACAGCTGATGGGTCGGATATCGGTCGGACCGCGGCCATCAATGTGCTGTTTCTTGCTGAGGATATTGCTTCTTATCTCGTTCCTGACCATTTCCTGGAAAGCGTAAAGGATATCCTTTTCCGGGAATGACTCGCCCAGACCTTCCCCCAGCTCTTTCTGCAGGTTGCTGAGTCCCTGTTCACGCTGTGGTTTTTCTGATTGGCTCAGGATAGGTGCGAGCCTTTCCCCAACAATTGACGATACTGCTGATATTACTTCAGGGTTAACCTCTCTGGTTGGGGTTTCCAGCTTGGGCTTGCCGTAAGCCTGCTGGAGATTTTCTTGAAGCTTGATGATACCCTGATTGGCTTCGTGCCCAAGTTTAATTGCTTCAGTAATGATATCTTCCGAAATCTCCCTGGCTCCGGCTTCTACCATTACTACTGCTTGTTTAGTGCTGACCACAATGAGGTCAAGCAAACTGGTTTCAAGCTGGGCTAATGTTGGATTCAGTATCAGCTCGTCAGCAATATAGCCAATGCGGGTGGCACCTACCGGACCATTAAATGGTATTTCTGATATGGATAGGGCGGCAGAACTGCCGATGACAGCCAGAATGTTGGGGTCATTTTCCTGGTCGGCGGAAAGGACGGTGATTATGAGCTGAATATCATTGCGCCATTCCTTGGGCAGGAGAGGTCGTAAGGGGCGGTCGGTGAGTCGGCTAGCTAATGTTGCCTCCTGGCTGGGACGTCCCTCTCTTCGGATAAAGCCACCCGGAATTTTACCGGCGGCATATAGTCTTTCTTCGTAGTCAACGGTTAGTGGCAGAAAATCTATCCCTTCCCGCGGCTCACTGCTGGTGCAGGTAGTAGCCAGGACCACAGTATCACCGTAACGAACAGTTACCGCTCCGTGTGCCTGACCGGCAAACTTTCCCGTATCTATGATGAGGCTTCTACCCCCAACCTCCTGTTTCTGGGATTGTGATTTTATCAAGAATTCCTCCTCTTAAGCCTTATTTGCGCAGACCGAGCTTGGTGATGAGACCGCGGTATCGGTTTATACCCTCTCGACTCAGGTAGGCTAGCAGTCTTCTTCTTCTTCCTCCAAGCATAAGCAAGGTGCGCTTCGCCGGGAAATCATGCCGATTTGCCACCATATGCCCGGTTAATTGTTTTATCCTCTCAGTAAGCAGGGCTACCTGCACCTCCGTAGAGCCGGTGTCTCCTTCATGCGACTGAAATTTGTTGACGGTGTCTGTCTTTTTACTTTTGTCCAAATTGTGCTCCTGTATTTCTTTACCCGTATAATCAAAATTCAACAAATTATAGCATAAGTCGGGATGGGGTGTAAATTAAGCGGTGAGATTATTCATTAACCCTACCCCCTGTATCCTCTTCCCCTTGATAAGGGGAAGGGGAAGAAATAGAAAAGAGGGGGACTAAGGGGGTGAGGTAGATAGTAGCTATTATCTTTTCCCACCACCACCCTATATGGAAGGGGGATAAAGGGGGTAGATTGCTAACTATTATCTATAATGGGTGAGGTTGATAAATAATCTCGTTGGTTTTGG
>CAYRNL010000055.1:0-5734 GCA_964425705.1 uncultured Dehalococcoidales bacterium | reverse complement strand
CTCACCAGGTAGGAACTCCCTGCTACAATATGAGCTGCCCTAAATGCGGGGCAAAGATGGTGAGAGCATAAGGTGATAATTTCTATCGCCAGCGGCAAGGGTGGCACTGGTAAGACCCTGGTAGCCACCAGCCTGGCTTTATCGTTACCAGATGGAAAACCGGTCCAGCTCCTTGATTGCGATGTGGAGGAACCCAATGCTCATATTCTCCTGAAACTACCATTGAGCTACAAGCAAACGGTATTTATCCCTATCCCCCAGATAGATGAGACAAAGTGTACCTACTGCGGCAAATGCGCCGAGGTCTGCGCCTATAATGCCATTGCGGTAATCAAAGGAAAGGTGCTCACTTTCCCTGAGCTCTGCCACGGCTGCGGAGCATGCAGCTATCTCTGCCCTGAGGGGGCTATCTCCGAGGTAAACAAGGAAATAGGCGTTCTGGAATCAGGGCAACTAAAAGGTATTGAGTTCATCCACGGTAAACTTAATATCGGCGAGCTTGCTGCCCCTCGGGTAATCAGAGAGGTGAAAAGGCATATCAATCAGGAAAAGCTGGTTATTATTGATTCCTCCCCCGGAACTTCCTGCCCCGTCGTTGAGGCGGTAAAGAATAGCGATTTCTGCCTGCTGGTGACCGAACCCACCCCCTTTGGTCTCAACGACCTGGCTCTGGCAGTAGATATGGCGACAAAGCTGAATATTCCCTGCGGGGTGGTTATTAACCGTGACGGTGCCGGTTACAGCAAGGTTGAGGAGTATTGCCGTAAGCAGGGTATCCCCATTCTGCTGCGGATTCCACTGGATATTAAGATTGCCCAGCTATACTCCAGAGGGGTCACCTTGGTAGAAGGAATGCCACAATGGCGGGAAGCCTTCCTTGACCTTTTTGATAGAGTTAAACAGGTAGTAAACGGAAAATTCCAATGAAAGAAGTAGTAGTTCTAAGCGGTAAAGGCGGAACGGGGAAGACAAGCGTAGTCGCTTCTCTGGCTGCCCTGGCTGACAGCAAGGTTATGGTGGACTGCGATGTAGATGCTGCCGACCTCAATCTGCTCCTTCAGCCGGTTAACCAGAAGGAGCACGAGTTCTGGAGCGGGCAGGTTGCCTTTATTGACGAGGAAAAGTGCACTCAGTGTGGTCTCTGCCAGGAAGTGTGCCACTTTGACGCCATAAACAACTTCAGGGTTGACCCTATTCCGTGTGAAGGCTGTGGCTTTTGCTATCAGGTATGCCCTGCCGAGGCTATCACTATGAAGGATTGCCTTTCCGGGCACTGGTTTATCTCGGAAACAGGCTATGGACCGCTAGTTCATGCCAGATTAGGAACTGCCGAGGAGAATTCAGGAAAACTGGTAGCACTGGTGAGACAAGAGGCTAAACGAATTGCCAACGAGCAAGAACTGAGCTATATTATTAGTGACGGACCACCAGGTACCGGCTGCCCGGTTATCTCCTCTCTGTCTGGAGTGAACCTGGCGGTTATTGTTACCGAGCCAACCCTATCCGGAATGCATGACCTGGACAGAGTTATTGGTGTTTGTCACCACTTTAAGGTTCCTATTATGGTCGGCATCAACAAGTATGACCTGAATGAAGACAACAGCCACCAGATTGAAAGTTACTGCCACAACCAGGGAATAATGGTAGCTGCCAAAATCCCCTTTGATAACATAGTAACCGAGGCACTGGTTCAGGGATTACCCGTAGTGGAATACTCCGATAATAAGGTCTCGCAACAAATAAAGGCGTTGTGGCAGAATATTGCCGAAGCAATGGGCACATGAAAGGAGAGTGCGATAAATGAGGTATGCAATACCGGTGAGTGGTGGCGTAGTAGCCACACACTTCGGTCACTGTGAGCAGTTTGCCCTGATTGATGTTGATGAGGCAACAAAAGAGATTACCGGCAAGGAAACTGTCCCCTCCCCAGGACACGAACCGGGTTTGCTACCAGTATGGCTGGCAGAACAAGGGACATCTGTTATCATCGCCAGTGGCATGGGCTCACGCGCTCAGAGTCTTTTTCAACAGAATCATATCAAGGTTATCATTAACGTACTGGAAAGCGACCCGGAAAAGGCAGTCCTGAGCCACTTGAGCGACACGTTAACTACCGGTGATGATATATGTGACCATTAGCCGAAAGGCAGTATAATAACGATAACGGAGAGGAAAACCTATGCTAACTGAAGAGCAGGTAAGAAAGAGCCTGGAAGAGGTGCTGGTTCCCGGGCTTAAGCGCAGCCTGGTAGGACTAAACATGGTTCGCCAGGTTACTATCTCCGACCAAAAAGTCAATGTTACTCTGGCGTCAACAGCGTTAAGCCCAGATGCTCAGGACTGGGTTAGTGCCAAGGCAAAAGTGATAGTAGAGAAACTACCCGAAGTGAATGATGTAAAAATAGAATTCACCGAGATTAAGCCTGTAGAGCTGAATCAGATCAAGCATATTATTGCCATAATGAGTGGCAAGGGAGGAGTCGGCAAGTCTCTGGTTGCCGGCCTTACGGCTGTCGGCCTAAAGCGCCAGGGCTACGAAGTGGGGATTCTGGATGCCGATATTACCGGCCCCAGCATCCCCAAAATGTTTGGCATCACCTCCCGACCCAGCGGCAGTGATACCGGCATTCTACCGGTGATATCAAGGTCGGGTATGGAAATAATGTCTATGAACCTCCTTCTGCCCCACGAGGATGACGCTGTTATCTGGCGCGGTCCCCTTATGTCCAAGGCTATCACTCAGTTCTGGGAGGATGTAGTCTGGGGCAAGCTTGATTACCTGATAGTGGACCTACCCCCGGGCACTGCCGATGCCTCTCTTACCGTGATGCAGACCATCCCCTTGACCGGGGTTATCATCGTTTTTACCCCGCAGGACTTAACCACGATGATAGTTAAGAAGGCAGTAAACATGGCACAGAAGATGGAAAAGCCTGTCCTCGGTGTGGTGGAGAATATGAGCTATTTATATGTACCCCAGATAGATAAGCGAATTGAACTCTTCGGTAAGAGTAGAGGAGAGGAGATGGCAAAAGATTCCAGTGCCCCTCTTCTGGGCCGGTTGCCCATAGACCCCAAGCTTGCCCAGTTATGTGATGAAGGAGCCATAGAACGCTATAACTCCGATGCTTTCACCGATTTTAGCCAGGCTCTGGCTCAGGCACTACCCAAAGATGGGATAGAAAAGCAGGAAGGTTAGAGTAATGACCTCAGAACTTGATGAACTCCAACGACTCATCAAAGCAGATATTGAAAAAACCTACACCAAGACCGTCATTGACCATGCCATGAATCCCAGAAATCTGGGCAAAATGGATGACGCTGATGGATTTGCCCAAGCGACTGCTCTTTGCGGCGACACTATGGAGATATGGCTTAAAGTAAAAGATGGCATGATTACTAAAGCTACTTTTGGGGCTGATGGCTGTGGTAGCAGCGCTGCCGCCGGCAGTATGCTCACCGAACTAGCCAGTGGAAAGAGCATCCCCAAGGCAATGAAGCTCACCCAGCAGGATATCTTGAATGCCCTGGGCGGGTTGCCTGAGGAAAGTGCCCACTGTGCCCTCCTAGCAATAAACACGCTGAAAGAAGCTATCAAGGACTACTTGACGCGTAAAAATAAGCCCGGGAAAAAGGCTTATCGCCAGCATCAAGGAGGGAAATAGACAATGCCGCCCATAATTTCCATTGTAGGTAGAGCCAAGTCAGGGAAGACCACTCTTATGGAAAAACTGATTGGGGAGCTAAAGTCAAGAGGCTACCGGGTAGCCACCATCAAGCATACTCCGGAAGGTATGAGTTTTGATAAACCGGAAAAGGATAGCTGGCGCCATATAAACGCCGGAAGCGAAGCTACCGCCGTTAGTTCGTCAGACCAAGTGGTGCTGATAAAGCCGGTTACCAATGACCCTTCCCTTGAGGAGATAGTCCCCTCCTTCGGTGAGGACTACGATATCATTCTCGCCGAAGGATTCAAGCAGGACAACGCACCCAAGATAGAGGTTCACCGAAAAGAGGTCGGTCCACCCCTCAGCAACATCAGAAAACTTATCGCCATAGCCACCGATGAATCCCTGGAAATTAAAATCAGGCAATTTTCCCTGCAGGATATAAAGGGCTTAGCCGATTTTCTGGAGAAGGGTTTCATAATACCACAACAGGAGCGACTCTCTCTTTATGTAAACAAGGTTCCGGTATCACTGAGCTCCTTCCCCAAGGAGATTATCACCAACCTTGTCCTCGCTATAGCTTCCAGTCTGAAGGGAGTAAACAAGATTAAGAGCCTGGATATTTTCTTGAGGAGAAAATGACATCTATTGTATTCGGACCGGTCCCTTCCCGGAGATTAGGACACAGCCTGGGGATAAACAATATTCCTCCCAAAACATGTACCTACTCGTGTATTTATTGCCAACTGGGAAATACTATAACCATGCCCGTTGAACGGGAAAATTTTTATACCGCGAAGGACATCGCTCAAACGGTAAAGGAGAAGGTAAAGCGAGCCAAAGCAAAAGAAGAGCCGATAGATTATCTAACCTTCGTCCCTGATGGTGAACCTACCTTGGACGCTAACCTTGGTCAAGAAATTGACCTTCTGAAACCATTCGGCATCAAAATTGCAGTCATTTCAAACGCTTCTCTCATCTGGCGTGAAGATGTTAGGCAAGATTTGTCACAAACGGATTGGGTTTCACTAAAAGTGGATGCAGTAATCAACAAGACCTGGCACCAAATTAATAGACCACAGAAATCACTGAAGCTTGAGGCAATTCTTGAGGGAATGCTCAAGTTTGCTGATACCTTTAAGGGTGAACTAACTACAGAGACTATGCTTATCCATGGTATTAATGATAATGGTAGCGAACTGAAAGAAATCGCTGACTTCTTGGCACAGTTGAAACCGAACAAGGCTTATCTAGCCATCCCGACAAGACCACCAGCCCAAAAAGAGGTCAAAGCGGCCAGCGAGTCAGCTATAAATACGGCATACCAAATTTTTACCGAGAAACTGAATAACGTGGAATACTTAATTGGCTATGAAGGAAATGCCTTTGCCTTTACCGGTCAGATTGAGGATGATTTACTTAGCATTACCTCAGTGCATCCGATGAGACAGGAAGCTGTTATGGAATTCCTGAAGAAAGCCAGCACAGATTGGAAAGTTATAGAAAAGCTAATAAAAGATGGCCGCCTCCTAGAATTAGAGTATGAAGGAAGGAAATTCTATATGCGGAAACTGCCACAGCAGGTGAGGGCAGTATAGGATAATGCAGTGTTGCAAGTAAGAAGAGACCTTTGCCTGGGCTGCGGACTTTGTGCCCAGAATTGCCCGCAACAGGCAATATCACTACTCTGGGGACAGGCTGAGATAGACCGAAGCAGGTGCAATCTCTGCCGTCAGTGTCTTGAGGTATGCCCCCAGGGTGCCATCGTAGATAAAGTCCCGGTGTCAGAGGACGAGCTACAAGCCACGCTCGTTACCCTGAAACAAAGGGCAGACGAGCTGGTAACAAGAATTGAGAGTCTCAAAAGTAACTAGGTACCAACAAACCCTCAGCAGAAGCCAAGCTTCTACTTTGTCGGCGCCTATAACTCCACTATAGCTGGCTAATAGCCGACCTTACACCATTCACCACTAAAGCCAAATCAGGCAACGGTTCTGCAGGTTATTACCGGTTTCTACTTCTCCACATATTCCGCCAAGGCAGTTTTCAAGAAGGCTTCCCTTTCA
>CAYRNL010000054.1:0-5886 GCA_964425705.1 uncultured Dehalococcoidales bacterium | reverse complement strand
GTAATCACCGTGCCTGCCTATTTCAATGATAGTCAGCGGCAGGCAACCAAGGATGCCGGTAAAATAGCCGGGCTTGAGGTGCTACGCATAATCAATGAGCCCACGGCTGCCTCTCTAGCCTATGGATTGGACAGGAAGAAGGACGAGACCATCGCCGTCTATGACCTCGGTGGTGGCACCTTTGACATATCCATCCTGGAACTGGGCGAGGGCACCTTCCAGGTCAAGTCAACCAACGGTGATACCCATCTCGGCGGCGATGACTTTGACCAGAGAATTATGGACTGGTTATGTGATGAGTTCAAGCGAGACCAGGGAATAGACCTGCGGCAGGATAAAATGGCTCTACAGAGGCTCAAGGAAGCCGCCGAAAAGGCTAAATGTGAGCTATCCACGGTAATGCAGACCGAGGTAAACCTCCCCTTCATCACTGCTGATGCCAGCGGACCCAAGCACCTCAGTATCAGCCTCACCCGGTCCAAGCTGGAGCAACTAATAATGGATTTGGTAGAGAAAACTCTCGGCCCCTGCCAGCAGGCACTGGCTGACGCCGAAAAAACCCCAGCCCAGATTGATGAAGTAGTTCTGGTTGGCGGACAGACCAGAACACCACTGGTTCAGGAAAAGGTAAAACAGCTTTTCGGCAAAGAGCCCAATAAAGGGGTCAACCCCGATGAGGTGGTCGCCATAGGTGCTGCTATTCAGGCAGGGGTACTCAAGGGAGAGGTTAAGGATGTTCTGCTACTTGATGTTACCCCTCTCACCCTGGGTATTGAGACTCTGGGGGCAGTGGCTACCCCCCTCATCCCACGCAACACCACCATCCCCACCGCCAAGAGCCAGATTTTCAGCACCGCCGCTGATACCCAGCCCAGTGTTGAAATCCATGTCCTTCAGGGGGAGAGACCCATGGCAACCGATAACCGGACACTGGGACGGTTTATCCTTGACGGTATTCTGCCGGCGCCGCGTGGTGTTCCCCAGATTGAGGTCACCTTTGACATTGACGCCAATGGTATTATCAGTGTTAAAGCCCAGGACAAGGGCACCGGCAAGGAGCAGAAGATTACTATTACTGCTTCCAGCGGACTAGCCAAGGAAGAGGTCTCGCAGATGCAGCGAGAAGCGGAGACCTATGCTACTGAGGATGTCAAGCGGCGGGAGGAAGTGGAAACACGCAACACCGCTGACACTCTGGTTTACACTGCAGAAAAGACCCTGCGTGAGCAGAAGGACAAGATACCCTCAGACCTGAATCAAGAGATGGAAAGCAAGATAGCTGCGGTACGCTCAGCGTTACCGGGGACAGACATCAATGCCGTCCGCCAAGCAACGCAGGAGCTATCCAACACCATGCAAAAAATTGGGGCTGCCATCTATCAGCAACAACCGCCCCCACCACCTCCGGGTGAACAGGCACCACCGGGCGGGGAGACTCCTCCGGGTGGGGAAACACCACCGGGTGGCAAGGACGAAGGCACCGTAGAAGGCGAGTTCCGCGAGGTCTAGATAAGGCTAAAGAGAATTTAAGAGGGGCTAAGCCCCTCTTAAAAAACCCTTAATCCCCCTCTCCTGTTCAGGAGAGGGGGATTAAGGGGGTGAGGTAGAAAACGAATGCCAGCAAAGCAAGATTATTATGAACTTCTCGGCATAGGCCGAAACGCTACCGATGAGCAAGTGAAGAAGGCTTTCCGCAGGCTAGCCTTCAAGTATCACCCTGACCATAACCGTGAGGACGGGGCTACGGAGAAGTTTAAGGAGGTGAATGAAGCCTACGAAGTGCTCTCTGACCCGGATAAGCGCACTGCTTATGACCGTTTTGGACATGCCGGCACCGAAGGACTTTTCGGACAGGGCTTTGATGGCTTTAACTTCGGTGGTTTTGGCGATATTTTTGACGCCTTCTTCGGTGGGGCAAGCACTGCTACCCGCCAGGCACCACGCTATGGCGCTAACCTGCACTATAATCTTGCCATCGCCTTTGAGGAAGCTGCTCTGGGGTGTCAGAAGGAAATAAACATATCCCGCACCGAAAATTGTTCTTTATGCCAAGGCACTGGCTGTAAGCCGGGCAGCAAACCCAGCCGCTGCCCTAATTGTAACGGCAGCGGGCAGGTACGACGAGTCCAGCAAAGCATTTTCGGTCGCTTCACCAATATCACCACCTGTCCTCAGTGTCACGGCGAGGGTAGAATTATCACCGAGCGCTGTCCTCAGTGCCGAGGCACAGGCAAGGAAAAGCACCAGCGCCGCATTTCCGTCGCCATTCCCGCTGGAGTTGATGACGGTACTCAAATACGCTTAAGTGGTGAAGGCGAAGCCGGGCAAAGAGGTGGTCCTTCCGGTAATCTCTATGTCATCCTCTCGGTTAAACCCCACCCCCTCTTTATCCGCGATAGCGACAACATAATCTATGAACTACCGGTTAACTTTGCCCAGGCTACCCTTGGCGCTGAGGTAGAGATACCCACTTTAAACGACAAAACCAAGCTCAAGATACCGGCCGGCAGTCAAACCGGGGAGGTGTTTCAACTTAAAGGCAAGGGCATCCCTCATCTTCACCGGAACGGGCGCGGTGACCAGCTGGTTACTCTATTTGTGGCTACCCCCGACTCGCTAACCAAACGCCAGCGTGAATTATTTGAAGAACTGGCTGACAGTCTAGAGCCACCCAAGAGGCGTAAAAACTCAGGATAAAATCGCAGTCTAATACTCAGCAGAGGGTGGAGAGTTTTGCTGTCGGAATAAAGAAAACAGCCTCCACTTTCGCCCGTCTAACTCGTGTTTAACCTCAACTGACATCAGTTCAGTTGCCGCCTGACGGGGTTTCAGTTCGGTAAAGAGCACCCGGTAAATCTTTTCAGTAATAGGCATCTCCAGCCCAAGCTGCTGCGCCAGATTCCAGGCAGCAGTAGTGGTCGTCACCCCCTCTGCTACGCTGGTCATTGATTCAGTTATTTCCTTTAACGGCCTCCCTTTGGCTAGCTCCACCCCGACATAGTGGTTGCGACTTAGCGGGCTGGCACAGGTAGCTATTAAATCACCCAAGCCAGCCAGTCCGGCGAAAGTAAGTGGGCTTGCCCCAAGGGTAACCCCCAGAGCCGTTATCTCGGTCAGACCGCGGGTGATAAGGGCTGCTTTAGCATTATCACCATAACCCAGCCCATCAACTATGCCAGCCCCCAGAGCAATGATATTCTTTAACGCACCCCCCAGCTCCACGCCGACAACATCAGTATTAGTATACACACAAAGTTTGGGACTGTTAAACAGCCGCTGTGCCTTCCTCGCTACGGCTTCATCCCAGGCGGCAGCCACAGTGCCAGCAGGTAAGCCTTTGAGAATCTCTCGGGATAGATTGGGTCCAGACAGCACGCAAATATTAGACCGGAAACGAGGGTCTATTTCCTCAGCGATTACCTGTGACATACGCTTATTGCTGCCAATCTCCAGACCCTTGGCGGTGCTCACCACCAGCATTGAATCGTCAAGATGCCCGGCAACTAACTTGATATTCTGCCGCATTGTCTGGGACGGCACTACCAAAACTACCGCCCTGACACCAGACAGTGCTTCATCCATGGAACTGGTAACTGATAATTGAGAAGGAAAGGCAACATCAGGTAACAGGCTAGGACTACTCCCAGCCTCTCTTAGCTCAGCAGCCTCTTGCTCCGTTCGCGCCCACAGTCTAACATCTACTCCCTTACGAGCCAGCACCATCGCCAGAGTGATTCCCCAGCTGGTGGTGCCAATAATGGCAACATTGGACATATCTTACCCTGTGCTCTTTGTAGGCGGGAGTGTGTTCACTCTTTCGCCCAGCCTACGCTCCTTTCCTGACATTAACCTGATAATATTATCCCGATGCATAACAATAATTATTATGGTGCCTACCAAAGCGTAGATTAGATACTCAAGAGGAAAGCCATGCATAATAATTAGCGGCACTAATATGGTATAGACGCCAATCACTCCGAGAATAGAGCCTAGAGAGGCAAAACCGGTTAAGCCAGCACCTAAAATTAACGCCTCACCGCCAAATAAGGCTGCTACCGGGCATAGAGCAATTAGTCCACCGAAGAAGGGAGCAACACCTCTACCGCCACGGAATTTGAGGAATATTGGCCAGATATGCCCCACCACCGCTGCCAGACCGGCGGTAACCTGAGCACTGCTTAACAGCCACCATGAGCTAGAAGCACCCTCGCTGGTAGATAACCCCCACCAGATTAAGCCGGCAAACAACACCGCCAGTACTCCCTTTAACAAATCCAGAATCGCCACCACCGCCGCTGCTTTTTTACCAGCCGTTCGTAGCACATTGGTCGCCCCCATCTTGCCGCTACCATGCTGCCTCACATCCGCCTTAGCCATTCGCTTACCTACCAGCACCCCGAAGGGGATAGAACCCAAAAGGTAACCAACAACTATTACCGCAATAAATTTGGCAACTATCACTAGTATCATGACTCACCTCTCGTCTTAAAGGTTAAACGAAATGGGGTGCCAGTGAAGCCGAACGACTGGCGTAGTTTGTTCTCCAGGTAGCGCTGATAGGAAAAATGCATCAGCTTGGCATCGTTAACAAAAAAGACAAAGGTCGGTGGATTTACCTCAGCCTGAGTGGCGTATAGAATTTTCAGTTGCTTCCTGCCAATTCGCGGTAGCGTGTGAGCCCCTACCGCCTGCCGAACCACATTGTTGACCGCAGAAGTAGGCAATCGCTTAAATCTCTCCTCGTATATCTGACACACTTGAGGCATAATCTTATCTATTCCCCACCCTGACTTGGCGGAAGCATACAGGATAGGTGCATAAGGCATAAACTTGAATTGACTCCGAATGTATTTGCTAAACTCAGCTATTTCTCTCCCCTCAACCAGGTCCCACTTATTAACTATCAGTATAACCCCCTTAACCGCTTGCCGAATATAACCAGCAATATGCATATCCTGAGCTGCTGCCAGCTCCGCAGCATCAAGAACGAGGAGAGCGATATCAGCACGGTTAATCGCCCGCAGGGCACGGATGACACTATACCACTCCACCCCAACTCCTAGCCGTCCTCGCCGCCTGATGCCAGCAGTATCAATAAGTAGCACATTTCTACCCTTAAAGTCAAGTATGGTGTCTATCGCATCGCGAGTTGTCCCTGGCGTCTCATCAACAATAGCTCGCTCCCCACCCAGAAGAGCATTTAATAGCGTTGATTTGCCCACATTCTGCCGACCCACAATCGCCACCTTCATAATCTCCGGCTCAGCCTCAACCGGTGATGGAGCCGGTAACAAGGAAACAATCCTGTCCAGTAGTTCGCTGGTCCCCCGACCATGAGAGGCACTGATAGCCAGTGGCTCGCCCAGTCCCAGCTCGTAAAATTCCACCGCCTCAGCCTCATACCGGGCATTATCCGCCTTATTCGCCACCAATACTATGGGCTTACTCACCTGGCGAAGTATATCAGCGATTCCCCAATCAGAGGGCGTTACCCCATCCCTGACATCCACCAGAAAGATGATAACATCGGCTTCGGTAATAGCCGCTCCTACCTGCTCCTTAACCGCTTGAGCCACAGTAGTCTGAGGTTTTGGCTCCAGACCACCGGTATCAACTATAGTAAACTCCATCCCCTGCCACAAGACATCAGCCGCGATACGGTCGCGGGTAGTCCCCGGCAAATCCTCAACAATAGCTATCGGCTTACCCGCCAGGCGATTTAGCAGGGTAGATTTGCCCACATTCTGTCTGCCGATAATAGCTACTACCGGTTTATTCAAACCACACCTCCAAACACTCCTTACAGGGTCTTTATAACCCTATCCTCTTTTTCCCCTTCCCCTTGATAAGGGGAAGGGGAATTAGTTATATAAGAGAGGCTTCGCC
>CAYRNL010000053.1:0-5953 GCA_964425705.1 uncultured Dehalococcoidales bacterium | reverse complement strand
AAAGTACCTTATAAAGAGACCATTACCATACCCACCAAGGCTGAATATAAGCATAGGAAGCAGAGTGGGGGACATGGTCAATACGGGCATGTCCTCCTGGAGTTAGAGCCGCTACCTCGTGGCAGCGGGCTTGAATTTGCCGATAAGGTAGTGGGTGGCCGTATACCCAGGAATTATATTCCCGCGGTGGAGAAGGGAGTTAATGAGGCAGCACAAGAGGGAGTTTTAGCCGGGTATCCCGTGGTTGATGTAAAGGCAACAGTCTACGATGGTAGCTTTCATCCGGTTGATTCTTCAGATATCTGTTTCAAGATTGCTGGAGCACAAGCGCTGAAGAAGGGTCTGTCTCAAGGTCAATCTATCTTCCTTGAACCGATAATGGATATCAAGATAAAGGTTCCCGAGAGCTTCACCGGCGATATAATTGGCGACCTTAATACCAAACGAGCCCGCGTTTCGGGCATGACCCCTGAGGGCGGAAGTAATGTTATTGAAGCTCAGGCGCCTCAGGGTGAAATCTTGCGTTATGCCATTGACCTGAAGTCAATAACTCAGGGGCGAGGAAGCTATAATGTCGAATTCAGCCACTATGAGCAAGCCCCGCCCCAGGTTACCCAGAAGCTTATCGCCGAAAAGCAAGCTGAGAAGGATTAATTAACTTCCTGTATTACTTAGGTCGTTTATCAGGGGTATTTTAAAGGGGTGAGGTTGTTCCCTCACCCGCCTAAAAGCTCCTTGAATTTATTGGTGAGGGCAGGTATTATCTCCTCCCACTTTCCTACGACACCAAACTCAGCTACCCGGAAGATGTTTGCCTCCGGGTCTTTATTTATGGCTATAATGTGCTTGGAACCGGAGCAACCGGAGAGGTGCTGGCTAGCCCCGGAGATGCCAACGGCGATGTATAGATTAGGTGCTACCACTTTACCGGTAAGTCCAATATGGTAGGCTTCGGGAATCCAACCATTGTCGGCAGGGGGTCGACTGGCACCTACGGCTCCGCCTAACGCTTTAGCCAGCTCTTCCAGCGGCTTGAAGTTATCACCATTGCCCATACCCCTACCGCCAGAGACTATTATCTCAGCGTCCTCCAGCTTTATTCCGGCTACCTCCTGCGATACCTTATCCAAAACCTTGGTTCTTATTGTTGAAGGGTCTATACCAGCCTCAATAGTGGTGACTTCTCCCTTTCTGGAGGCATCTCGTTCCAGGGGTGACATTGCCTTGGCTCTAACTGTAGCTATCTGAGGATAGGAATCGTAGCTATAGATAGCCTGAGCATTACCTCCGTAAACCGGTCTGGTCTGGAGCATTAGTTTGGAGTCAGGGTCAATAGCCAGTTCCAGGCAATCCATAGAGGCAGCGGTTTCCAACCTGAAGGCTAGTCTGGGAGCTAGGTCACGACCGATAGAGGTCTGTCCCAGAAGAAGAATCCGGGGCATCACCTGCTTAACTACCTTTTCCATAACCGCCACATAGGAATCTGTCTGATAGTCTTTAAGTAGCGGGTCATCAACTACATAGACTTTGTCAGCACCAAAGGCAATAGCTTCCTGAGCCAGGTTGCTTATACCACTACCCACCAGCACGGTGCATAGATCCTGTCCTAGGTCATCAGCTAGCTTTCTACCGCAACCCAGTATCTCGGTGGTAATTGGGGCTAGCTTTCCCTCCTTAACCTCGCCATAAATCATAACACCTTTATATTCAGCCATAAGATTTACCTCCTTAGTTATGGACAGGACCCTTCTATAGAATCTTAGCCTCTCTGAGTTTCAGGGCTAGATTAGCGGCTGTTTCTTCGGGGCTCTCTCCTCCGACAATCTCGCATTTACCCTCGCGGACTGGCTGGAACAGCTTCATTAGTTTGGTGTGTCGCCCAGCGTTGCCAATCTGAGAAGGGTCAACCCCGATGTCAGCCGGTTTCCAGATAGTAGGCTCTTTCCTCTTCGCTGCCATAATCCCCTTTATATTGGGATAACGAGGCTCGCCGAGTTCACTGGTTACGGTAATTACCGCAGGCAAGAGTATTTCAACAACCTCGTAGCCGTCGGCAGTTACTCTTTCTACCTTTGCCTTGCCATCGCTGATGTCTATTTTTCGGGCGACAGTTACGCTGGGTAGCCCCAGTATCTCGGCAATGCCCGAGCCTACCTGGCCGGCATCCCAGTCACCAGCCTGTCTGCCGCAGAAGATAAGGTCATATTCGCCTATTTTCTTGATAGCCATAGCCAGAGCATAGGCTGTAGACCAGCTGTCACCTTCGGCGAAGGCTTCGTCATCTAGCAGGACAAGCTCATCAGCGCCCATAGCCAATGGCTTCTTCACCACATCTCGTGTCAGATTAGCGCCCATGCTGAGAGCGGTAATCTTACCCCCCTGGGCATCCTTAATTCTCAGTGCCGCCTCTACCGCCTGTTCATCATAAGGGCTGATTACCGGCGGCACACCCGGTGGTGGCACCACTTTATTGCTAGCTGAGTCGACTTTGAAGCTGGATGGTGGTGCCTCTGGGTCGTTTATCTGTTTGACGCAAACAATAATGTTCATTATGCGTATTCCCCCCTTTTTGTTCGCGTTTGCTCTTTGGAAATAAGAACCGTCAGTTAATTTAACATTGGGGGGGAGTTTGTGTCAAGGTGAAGGGTGGAAAATTGTTTGGTGACCTCACCCCCTTAGGTATTTGTTAGCAACCTCACCCCCTTAATCCCCCTCTCCTTATCAAGGAGAGGGGGAAATAGTTTTAGAAGAGGGGCTAACGCCCCTCTTAGACACCCTGCTTTCTCAAAACTAGGTACTAACTTCTAAGCCCTGAATCCTATACCTGAGGATTTGGTTTTGGGTTTGGTAATTAGTGCTTTGAATTTGGGATTTCACTTACTCCCCCTTCTCTTATTAAGGGAAGGGGGTCAGGGGGATAGGTTGCCAGCCGAACTCGGAATGCATATATACTGGAGATTGACTGAGGTTGTAATAAATGCGAGAATTTGGGGAGTTGTTGGTAGAGCTGTCAGCTCTATTCTTTGTTTTTAGACATAATATATGTATGGAGGAAGTGATGCCGTATACTATCCGCCAGATGTTGAAGGAAGAGGCTGAGGAGATATTTAACCGGGGAAAACGAGAAGGCTGGAACTGCGGGTTGCACGATTGGGACATTATGTATGACATTAACCCTGAGGGATACCTTGTCGGAGTTTTGGACGGAAAAGTTATTGGCTGTATTGCTGCTGTCCATTATGAAGGGAAATATAGTCACCTTGCCCTGCTTATGGTTGAGCCCGAATATCGGGGTCGTGGTTATGGTTTGGCATTATGGAAACACGCTCTGAACTATCTTAACGAGGAGGTTGGTGTTGACTGTGTCGGTCTTGATGCCGTTCTGGAACGAGAAAAAGACTACCAGAATTGGGGTTTTCGTTCCTGCTACAAAATATTTGGATACACATATAAGGTAGCTAAAAAATTTACCAGGCCATATCCCTCAATTGACGAGAGACACTTTGCGGATATCGCTGAATACGATTTGAAGATATTCAAGGTGAAGCGGGCTTCTTTTCTCCATGACTATATCTTTAAAACGGAGGCAAAGACAGCTGTAGCCTATGAAGGAAACAGGCTTGTTGGTTTTACTGTGGCACGTCCCTGCTGGAGAGGCTATAAGGCATGCCCCATTTTTGCTGACACTACTGAGGTAGCCAGAGGGTTACTGGAATCAGTCCTGGCCGACTTACCGGGGCAGATGGTTACCATTGAGGTGCCTGAACCTAATAAAGAAGCTATGAGGTTGCCTCAAGACTTTGACATGAAACCGTGGCACCCGACGGTTAGAATGTACACCAGTGATAAATATCAACAGGATATTCGTTATATTTACAGTAATACGACACGGGTAGTGGGGTAATTGGTTAGCCAAGAAATCTAGGCTTTGGCATCAAGGGTTAGGCTGACGATGCGGTCTATGCCGCTCAAGTCCGGGATGACTTCAATTTCGCTCAGAGGGAAGAGATTCTTTAGAAAGGTAACTATCGCCTTTCGTTGACCCTGCCCAATCTCCAGAAGCAGACAACCCTGGGGTAGAAGCTTGTTGCTTGCTTGATTACATAGTTGGCGTATCTTGTCCAGTCCATCCACACCCCCGTTAAGCGCCACAAACGGCTCAGCAACCGCTGAGTTTACCTGAGGCAGTTCTGTTTTTCTGACATAGGGCAGGTTGGCGATTATAAGGTTCACTGGCTCGGGCAGGGGGTCTAACATATCGCCCTGGAGAAGGCAGATTCTATCGGCGACCCTGTGTTTGTGGCAATTAACCGAGGCTACTTTAAGGGCGGCAGGTGATATGTCAGTGGCATAAATTTTGACTTTGGGTAGGTTCAGCGCCAGGCTGATAGCAATGGCACCACAGCCAGTGCCGACCTCGGCAATATTATATAAGAGGCGGGTTTCTGTCAGTTCAAGGGCTTTTTCTACCAGCAGCTCGGTTTCCGGTCGGGGGATGAGAACACCGGAGTCAATATAGAAGTCAAGCCCGTAAAATTCACGGTGACCTATAATATAGGCAGTGGGTTCGCCCTTTAGTCGGCGTTCCATCAACTGCCAGAATGATGCTTCTTGTTGAGGAGTAAGCTCACGATTAAGGTCTTGATACAGTTGAACCCTGTCTATTTCCAGGGTGTGCCTGAGCAATAGCTCACACTCCAGGGAGGCATCTTCAATGTTATGGTCGGTCAAGATTTTCTTAGCACGACTGAGAGCTTGTCGTATGGTCATGCCGGTTGCTTCCCCAGCTGTTTCGCCTGGTCATCGGTAGCCAGAGTGTCGATAAGTTCGTCAAGCTCTCCATTCAGGGTTTGGGACAGGTTATGGAGGGTTAGCCCGATACGGTGGTCGGAAACACGGTCTTGAGGGAAGTTATAGGTTCGTATCTTCTCAGCACGGTCGCCAGTGCCTACCTGAGAACGACGCTGATTGGTTACTGCCTCTTCTTGCTTGCGCTGTTCTACATCCAGAAGTCGGGCTCGGAGTACAGCCATTGCCTTCAACTTGTTTCGTAGCTGTGAGCGCTCATCCTGGCAGGTGGTTACTATCCCGGTGGGTACGTGAGTAATGCGAACGGCAGTGGCTACCTTGTTTACATTCTGTCCCCCGGCTCCGCCACTGTGGAAGATGTCAATCCTCAGGTCATCAGGGTTTACTGATACCTCTACCTCATCAGCTTCGGGGAGAACGGCTACGGTAGCCGTTGAGGTGTGGATTCTACCTGACGATTCGGTGACGGGCACACGCTGTACCCGGTGGACACCCCGTTCATATTTGAGTCGACTGAAAGCCCCTTTGCCCTTTATCTCAAATACGATTTCCTTGAAGCCGCCTATGCCACTCTCATTACTATCAATAATGTCCGCTCCCCAGTTTTTAGATTGGGCGTAGCGACTATACATACGGAAGAGGTCAGCAGCGAATAGCCCGGCTTCGTCACCCCCCGCCCCAGCCCGGATTTCCATAATGATGTCCTTCTCATCATTGGCGTCCTTGGGCAGAAGCCCCAGTTTTAACTCGTAAAGCAAACGGTCTAGTTTTGATTCCAGGCTTTGTATCTCCTGCTTGACTAAAGCGGTCATCTCTTCATCCAGCCCATCATTGAGCATGGCTTTTGTCTCTTCCAACGACTTAGCCGTGGCTTTGTATTCTTTATACCTGGTCACCAGGTCTTCAAGCCCAGCCCTCTCCTGAGCTAAGACCTGCAGTTGCTTCAGGTCAGAGGCTACCTCAGTTTTAGCCATCTGCTGGTTTAGCTCATCATAGCGCTTTTCTATTCTTTCCAATCGGTCTAACATATCTTGCCTCAGGTATAATTATATCACAGCTTCGGACAGTGCTTAAAGCCTGGAATGTTTATCAACCCCACCCCCTTTATCCCCCTTCCATATAGGGCGGTGGGTGGGAAAAGATA
>CAYRNL010000052.1:0-6113 GCA_964425705.1 uncultured Dehalococcoidales bacterium | reverse complement strand
AGAGTGGTAAAACCTTCCGCCAGAAGATGCTTTATAATAGGGGATTCCCTCAAAAGCCGATGACGCTGGAGGATTGTGCCAATAAGGCTAGACGTTGTGCTCACTTTGTTGGATTTCCCGAAGGTACAGTCGACCGGTTGGAAGAGTTAGTAAACAAATTAGAACAGCTTGATGATGTAAAGTCGATTATTAAGTACTTAAAATGAGGCCAAAGCAGTAAAAGGAAAGGTCTGATGGGTGTAGCTAGAAACTACCCCGGATGAACCGTTGAATAAAAAGTGGCTCCCAAGCCGATGATTTTCTTTAAACTCCTTACCACTGTGATTGGTCCCTTGGATAATATGGTCTATCCCAAAATCGCAAATGATGCCTGGTATGAGTGGAACTTGTCAGCGTAACCCTGTGCTACCAAACTAGGTGATACCATTGAAATAGAAATCGAGGGTACTAATAGGCTTATCAACAGCGTGACAGCGAGTAACTAATCAAAAGGAGAAAAAAATATACGGTGAAAATCACTAAAGTGGAAGCCATTGAACTTCGCTTACCTGAAGCAGAGGTTCTTGCCAACAGGTGGACAGGCTGCCAAGATGCTATCATCGTCAAAATCCACACTGACGAGGGTATTACAGGGGTTGGTGATGCTCTGTCCCTACCTTCTGCGGTAAAAGCACTTATCGAGGCCCCGGTAAGTGGGGGTCCTGCCTCGGGATTGGGTAGACTCTTAATTGGGCTAAACCCACTGAATATAAAGCTAATCAATGATATGTTGCAAGCTAAGAACCTCCGCCTCGGGCGGCGGGGGCTGATCTGCCATGCTATCGCCGCCATTGACATCGCCCTCTGGGACATCGCCGGTAAGTATTATCATCAGCCGCTATATCAATTACTGGGGGGTGCATTCCATAAAAAATTACGAGCTTACGCTAGCACCCTCTTTGGCCCTGATGGTAAAAGCACCTATGAAATTGCCAAGCGGTGGGTGGACAAGGGTTTCACTGCGGTGAAATTTGGCTGGTCACCCATGGGGCAAAGTGAAAAGCTGGACCTAGAGCTGGTAGAGGGAGCCCGGCGCGGTGTTGGTGACAATAATGACCTCATTATTGATGCCGGTTGCTGCTGGGATACTACCACCGCAATAAAACGGGCAGCACAATTTATGGACTATGGAGTACTTTTTCTTGAAGAGCCGCTTTACCGAGAAAACCTTGCTGGCTATAAGAAGCTGACCAGTGTCTCCAAGCTTCCAATTGCCGCTGGAGAAAGAGAGGCAGGAAGATTTGCTTGGCAAGACTTCATTGAGCGGAGTGGAATTGATTATGCACAAATTGATGTTGAAAACAATGGCATATCAGAAGCTGTCAGAATTGCCGATATGGTTGAGGATCGTGGCCTTAGGGTAATCAACCACTTCTACACCAATGGGATTGGACTGGCCGCCTGTTTGCACTTTTTGGCTTCGCGTAAGAGTGCTTTCATCCTGGAATACTGCGTGGAGGACACGCCGATAAGGTGGGAGCTGACCAAACAGAAGATGGAGCCTAGTAACGGCTATGTTGAGATACCAGAAGGCCCCGGACTCGGTATTGACCTAAATGAGGAGGCCATAGAACATTATCGAGTTGCATAGTCTGACAAATAATTTCTGTAATTTAGAAGGGAGATAACAAAGATGAAAGAACTCAGGGGAATCACCCCAATACTGAACACACCGTTTGACGAGAATAATGAGGTGGTTGAGGAGGGTGGCTCATGAGTATAGTAAGCGAGTTAGAGAAAATAGTTTCCGAGGAGTTTGTCTCTAGTGCTCTAATTGATAGGATAGTCAGTGCTGAGGATTCTTTCCCTTACGAGCTTAGAGAGGAGGAGGTTCCTTATGCAGTAGTGATGCCGGGGTGTAAGGAAGAGATCAGCCAAATCTGGGCTGGCATACCAAAACCACCGCCATTAATTATCGGTAAACTCAAATCTACAATACGATAACCTTCCGTTGTTTCTCCTTTACTGCCATATGACATGTGATAGATATAAATGTGACTACTTTTCTAGTCTATCATCATGTTGGGTAACCAGACAGCTAACTCAGGTATTAAGAAGACCAAAACCATGACCGCCATCATTATCAAAAAGAATGGTACGATAGCTCGATAGACGTCCATCATGGTTACTCCGGGAATGTTTAGCCCCTTGAAGAAGAACAGGACCATGCCAAAGGGGGGCGTCATAATGCCAACTAGAAGGTCCATGGTGAACAGCAGACCAAACCATAACATGTCAAAACCCAGGGCAAGGATAATAGGATAAAAAATGGGTAGAAAGATGACGGCAATTGGGGTGGCATCAATAAACATTCCCAGTATAAAGACCAGACCCAGTATGCCAATGATAATAACCACCGGGCTTACCGGCAATGCCAACAACAGGTCTCGCAAGTACTCCTGCACACCTAGAACGCCGATGAGCTGGGAGAAGCACCCGCCAGCAGCCAGCAGCCACAGTAGCATGGCGCTTATTCTGACGGCGGTGTTGGTTGCCCTACGGAGGTTCTTCAGGGTAAGGTTGCGGTAGGCAGCGGCACAGATTAAGGCACCGACAGCCCCAACGCCACCAGCCTCGCTGGGGGTAGCTATACCGAGGTAGATAAGACCCAGAACCAGAAAGATTAGGAGGATAGGCAATATTGACAGGCGAAGTGACTTGAGCTTCCCCTCCCAGCCAACCCGCTCCTCCAGCGGTATTGGAGGTCCCATCTTCGGGCTCTTCCAGCACCTTATGCCAATATAAGTAATGTAACCAAGAGAGGTGATTAACCCAGGGATTATGCCGGCGATGAAGAGCTTGCCGATGGAGATAACGCTGACGGCAGCAACGATAATCATTACCACGCTAGGGGGAATAAGCGGCCCTAAACTTCCCCCGGCCATAATGGCACCGGTAATCATTCTCTTATCATAGCCGCGCTTCTCCATCTCCGGGTAGGCCAGCATCCCCATGGTCAGGGTAGCGGTGGATGCCGAACCAGTCATGGCAGCCATAACGGTGGCGATGCCCACTGTGCCCATAGCCAGCCCGCCTCTGAGACCAGCCATCCACTTGTGCATCATATCATACATAGCGCTGCCCAAACCTGACATTTCCAGGACGGCTGCCATAAAGATAAAGGTAGGCAGAGCGATGAAGATGTCCTTAGTTATATAGGAAAAGAAACCAATTGATAGCGAGCTAGTGGCTGGTAAACCCCTAAGGTACCAAAAACCGATAGCTGACAGACTTAATAAGACGAAGGTAACAGGTAACCCCGTCAGCAGCATTAGCAGCATTACGCTAATTGTGATTATGCTTACTAACCCGGCATCAACGTTCATTGTGATGCTCCTTCCCCATGAATAAGGGTAAGGATGATACGAATCCAGCCAGCTATTGCCTGAAGGAGCATGGCGCCAACGCCAATTACTATGAGCACTTTTAGCGGATAGACAATAGGTGCCCAGGTAGAGGTCCAATGCTCCATAATCTTTAGTGCGTACTGGGCACTTATTCCTAGCCGCCACAACAGAACGCCGATGCCACCAACCAGAAAAATATACATAATGGCGTCTATTAGAGCTCTTTTCCTGGCTGATAGCTTTGTCACCAGTATATCTACTGAGACATGACCTTTATGAAGCAGGGCATAGCCCCCGGCTAAGACAACAATTGCTGCCTGTATTTGAACACCGACATCCCAGACCCATATGGTGGGCATGTTGAATACATATCTGAGGATGACATCAAATACCACCACAAGTGATAATGGGATAAGGAGCCAGCCAGCAATATTGCCCATCCACTCATTTATGGCATCAACGGTGCGGAGAGCTTTTTGCATACTTACTCCTTTTGCTCAGGGTTGAGGGCTGTGGTGGTAAACCACCACAGCCCTCTTGAGGCTCTGGTTAGAGTTTCCCGTGGTCTTTGAGCTGCGTCTTTATTATTTCTACCAGCTCAGCAGACAGCGGAGTCTTGGCAGCAAACTCAGGCCAGATCTCCTCAATGCAACCTTCCCTGAGTGTGGCTATGTCCTCATCACTCCATGTCCAGAGCGTGAGCCCATACTCTTTCACTGCCTGGCCGATAGCATAGCCCTGTTGCTCCAGGAGCATAAGGCCCCCCACAGTGAAGTGATACTTACTCTCTCTGTCCATTAATGCCCTAATGTCGTCAGGCAACTCATTCCAGGCATCCATATTGATGAGGAGAGAATTGATGCACCCATTGGGGTTGGTGACAAAGTCAGTTACCACCTCTTTGAGTTTGATGGTGTCCAGTGACTGAGCACCTGTCCAAACACCTTCAATAGTACCCAGCTTCATCGCCGTATAACATTCTGAGTAGGGCAGGCCTATTGCAGTACCACCCATCAGCTCAACATACTTGCCCCATCCACCCCAGATTCTAATCTTATGTCCTTTGACAGAATCGGGGCTTGGCATGGGGAAGGTGGACATTACATTCATGTACTCCATACCCAGAGAGGGGAAGAACTTTATGTTTAGTTCTTCATGGAGTGGAGCAACCTTTTCATAGATGCCATAATTATACCAGGCATCATGGAACTCACCCACGCTACTCCAGCTTCCCGGCATACCGCCAGCAACATACATTTCCGGTATCTTTTCGGCATACCAGCCAGGTTGAGACCAAGCAGCATCAACTACTCTCGTCCCGACAGCCTCCAGCCCCTCCGTGCCGGGGAAAGCTGCGTCTGGCTCAAGTAACTCTATCTGGAGCCGTCCATCGGTGGCGTCCTCTATCCAGCGGGCCCACTGGTGTGACCACACCCCAGCATGATAGGCTTCAGGTCTATCCTGGTAAGGGCCAAAGGATGGCGACGCACCGACAGCAACCTGCACCTTCCAGTTTATAACTTCAGGTGCTTCTGCTGGTGGTGCTGGTGTTGGTGCCGGTGCTGGTGCCGGTGCTGGCGCCGGTGCTGGCGCTGGCGCCGGTGCTGGCGCTGGTGCTGGCGCTGGTTTGGCACAGCCTACTAGCAAAAGTGCTACCACCAATACTGCCAAACCGATGGCACCAAGTAGCTTTAACAGTCCTTTTCCTTTCATTTTTCCTCCTATTAAGATTTTATTCTGCCAACTTTAAATATCTATCCCTACTTCATTTACCACCCCCTTCAGTGGGCCCCACCACTAAGACCGATTACCTCAGGGCTCCGGTCACGGGAGGCAGAGGTCAAAAATTGAGCTCCTAGTTGAAAAGGGAAACCTGCAACGCCTTGGTTTTCCCTGGAAGGGCTCCACTATTTAGTTACCTAGCTTCTCGCTTGTTCTCTGCCATTTTTTGAGCAACCTGGGTTGCTCCAGGTTAAAAGAAACCGCACCCTTAGCATTGACCATTGTCAACGGCACGTCTTCTTTCCTCACCATCACTACTTAACTTAGCCATCCCTCTAACGTAGCTTCATGTGCTAGGTAATTCTACAGAGTATAATTCTCAACACTCGCGTCGGACGCACCTTATTAAGTGCATAAATATGACTGCATATCCGTACGATAAGCGCCTACCATGGTCGCTTGCGACTCTATTGTACCAATTATAGCACGCTTGTCAAGGCATCGTCACCGACATCTGGCCAGATTTATATGCATGGACAAACCAGTCTGTGTTAAAATAACCAATTATAATATTTGCTCGTTAAGGCATTAAGTTTTATTAGGTTAATGAGACCTTTGTGCAGGCTGGTAAATAATGCTCGTTTCATCTCGAAGTTGATTTTGACAGGGGGAATTCATGCCAGAAGTTTTAGATGCAGATCAAGATTTTAGGCTGTGGGCCTCCTATTCCGGACGAGGAACACAATACACAAAGCCAGAGAAGGGAAACTGAGGCAAGCCGGCATCGCCGTTATACAAGCCGCTGTTCTATTTTTTTGTTCAAGTCCAGTCCCATCCACCGACTGGCTCGCGCGAATTCTAATGAAGCTTTCTTCCGAGTTATCTCTCGTGATAGGACACAAGCTAGACGATATTCTCTTAATTGGCCTTCCAAAGCGATCTAAAGACGCGCAGAAACTAAGATGAAGGATAAGTATTACTCAGACCTGCGGTTATTGATTTTTC
>CAYRNL010000051.1:0-6188 GCA_964425705.1 uncultured Dehalococcoidales bacterium | reverse complement strand
TTCAATGACAAAAAGCTGAGTCTAGGCACCTGGCAGCAGGTTGTGCTGGTGGATTTTGATAACCGACCCCGCTCAAGACAGGTTATACTGCAGATTACCGGTGAGTAGAGGTTATCTGCCATGAAGCAGAGAAAAGAACTCAGCTCTGGTCTCCGGTTTGGTCCGAAATATGCCCCTGAGGGCTGAAGTGGTAATATTGCTACCCGGTTTCTTTATGCCGCGCATAATCATGCACATGTGTTCTGCCTGAACCACTACTGCCACTCCCTCAGCCTTAAGTCCATCAAAAATAGCATCGGCAATCTGACTGGTCATCCTTTCCTGAATTTGAGGACGCCGGGCAACAACCTCTACTACCCTGGCTAATTTGCTGATACCCACCACACGCCCTTCAACATCAGGAATATACCCAACATGAGCCACACCATAAAAGGGCAAAAGATGATGCTCACACATAGAATAAAAGGGGATATCCCTCAGAATCACCATTTCCCGGTGTCCTATCTCATAACTGACGTTCAACTCTTCTTTAGGGTCCACATCAAGTCCGGCAAAAAGCTCAGCATACATTTCAGCCACACGCCTTGGGGTACCTACCAAACCTTCTCGCTCAGGGTCTTCCCCGATAGCCTTGATGATGGAAACTAATGCCTTCTTGATTTCATTTTGGTTAATCACGCCGTTCTCCTTTAACGCTTGCCATAGACCCCACGGTCCAGACTTTTTACTGCATCCTTTGATGTGGTAACATAAATCTCATGTCCCAGATAAAGGGCAGGGCTAACCTCATTCAAATCTAGTATTTCCTCTGAGGTAAAAGACTCCTTCAAAAAATGCACCGCCACAACTTCCCCCACCAAAAAGCGGTGGTCACCATAACCCTTATCATCAACTAACTTGCACTCATAGGCAGCATAGGCAGCTTTCAGGATTGGCACTGCTGTCTTTACCGGCTTATCTTTGCCAATATTAAACCTCTGAAACTTGTCTATCTCCCTGCCACTGCTACCACCCACCGAGGCAATTAATTCAGCCTCCTCAAAGGGCAGGAAATTAACTCCGAACTCTTTGCTATCAACAATAAGCTGGTAGGTATAATGCTTGGGTTGCAGGGCTACCCCATAAAGGGGTGGTTTAAAGGAGATAGGCGTATGAAAGCCTACTGCCATAGCATTGTCCCTTCCTTTAGCATTAGCGGTAACTACAACAGGTACTTTGGGAAAATGCTGATATAGCCCACTCAGGTCTTCACTAGCTGTCTTAGTCATGGTTAACCTCCTTCAACTTCAACACGACCTCCCCGTTAAGCAATTAACTATGTTGCCTTCTCAACCGGCACGGGTACAGTTGATGCCGCCTCTCTCACTATACACTCTAATGAATGCCCACGCAATCGTGCCTCTGCCTTAGCGATAAGGCGGTGAGCTAGAGTAGGAACTGTCAAATACTTCACGTCGTCCGGTATAACATAATTTCGTCCCCGGATAGCTGCCAGAGCTTGAGATGCCAGATAAAGACCCAGGGAGGCACGAGGGCTGGCTCCTAGTTCAACACCCTTATGATTCCGAGTAGCCCGAGTAATAGCTACGGCATAATTACTTACTGAGTCATCAATATAGACCTGGCGACATAGTCTCTGAAGTTTCAATAACTCGGCTGATTCGATAACACTGGTCAGGTTATCCAAAGGACTTTCTTTTTGGAAGCGAGACAAAATGACTCCTTCCTCCTCCTCAGAAGGATACCCAAGTTTAACTCTAAGTAGGAAACGGTCAAGCTGTGCCTCGGGCAAGGGGAAAGTGCCCTGTAGCTCAATAGGGTTCTGGGTAGCAATAATTAAAAATGGGCGTGGTAAGGGCATAGTTTCAGCATCAACTGTAATCTGCTGCTCCTGCATGCATTCCAGCAGGCAAGACTGGGTTCGCGGGGTAGCCCGGTTTATCTCATCAGCCAGCACAATGTTGGCCATAATCGGGCCAGGGCGAAATTGGAACTCTGCGGTCTTTTGGTTGAAATAATGAATGCCAGTTACATCCGAGGGTAGCAGGTCAGGAGTGAATTGGATTCTCTTAAAACTACAGCCCAGAGACCTGGCAGTAGCCTTGGCTAACATCGTCTTTCCTATCCCAGGTACATCCTCAATCAATAGGTGACCCTCACAGAGCAGAGCTACCAAGGCCAGCTCAATTACCTCCTTTTTCCCAACAATTACCTTTCCGACATTTTCAATAAACCTGTCGGCGGCGTCTTTGATTAAAGATATTTCTGGACTAACATCCTTAACTAATTTATCCACTCAATGCTACCTCCTACTAGTAAGTGTGTTCACTATCTGGTTTTTTGAGACGATTCTTCCTGAGCTGGTGCCAGCTCTGCCTGAGCTGATATAGTTCCTCTTCGGTTGGTGATAAGGGGCTATAGCGTGCACTCACATACTGTTCGGTAATGAGACGAAGCTCCTGTTGGGCTACCGGCAGCAAACCCTCTAGAGTATACAGGTATTCGTGAGGAGTTTGGGACAACTGTCGGGGCCAGCCGCTCCTAGCCGCCCAGCGCAGGAACTGGTGGTAAATCTGACGAACCGAGGCTGTCCCTGAGGAAATAGGCTCTAGTTTCTTTTGGCGTCGGAACAGCAACCTCAGTTTAAGCAACTTGAGCATAATGTGCTTCAGCAAACCCAGGAGGTCTGCTTTCAGGGCACCAGGCAGGGATTCGACCTCCGCCTCAGCCGGAGTCAACTTACGGCGGAGCCAACCAAGTATCTGTGATGAAATCCGCCATAGAGCTAAGAGTAAAAACCCGCTAACAAGGATGGCATAACCAATGCGAAACCAGGTTCGTAATGACGCGGGTATCGTCCACATCTTGAATCCGTCCGGTTCCATTTGTGGTATTTCAGGCGCAACCATTTCTGGTGGCAATTCTACTGGCTCAGACGCAGGAAAGAGACCAAGCAGAAATTCGATTCCTTTCCAGAACATACTCCATAGCCATTTAAAAGGAATCAGGACTAGCTGCAAGAAATCGGGGGTTATTACTGAGCCAATAAGCAGCCCTAGACTCAGAATAAGACCAATACTAGCCAATAGAAGCCCCGCCCAAAAATTTTGGTGTGACCCGGTTAACCACCCTACACCATCCTGGGTATGGGCTAGTGCCATTCCCACCAAGGCAAACAGGAAAAAGGCTAGAACTATCGGTATTGAACTTGTAAGCTGAATACCCACTAGAGAGGCGATAAGGAAAACAGAGAGCAGAATGGGTAATCCAAATTGAAAATCGACAAACAAATTGGTAAAAGTAACTCTAAGGTCAGCTAAGCGCCAGCCCAACCACCATAAAGCGATGCTGCCTCCAACAAGCAGAGTCCCGGACTTTAGTAGCTGGACTAATTCCATACCACTAGGTATCTGGGTTTCAACTAACAACCAAATCGCTAGTGTCAATACCAGTCCGTTGACAGCATAAACATAAATCTTAAACCGTCGCCATCGCCATAACTTATTAAAGATAAAAGCCCCGGGGTAGAGAGGTAAAAGCCAGAGGATTGCCAGGAGCCCATCAACCACCCAGTCGTTTAGTAAAAACAATAAAGCGCATAGCCAGCAATACTCCATCCCCATAATAGTGAGGCGGAGAATACCTTGGCGCCAGTCCAGTTTCATTTGGTTCACTTAAACTCTATTAACTCGCTAGGATGTTTGACATTATACCAAGAAACAGTATGGTCAACCTCACTACTTTGCGGCTCACCAATCTGAAGAACTAACGGTTTATGTCCAGCCTCTCTTAACATGCCAAGCAAACCCGGCAGGGAGTCCAATGGTCTGGAAATTACGATAATAAGGGTAGTCCCCCAGGATAAGCTACCCCACTCACTTTGTAAAAATTCACCAAAGGAGCCACTAGGAGACAAAACAACCTTTGCCAGTGACTCAAGTATGTTAATTAATTGACTAGTACTGCTACCGGGGGAAATTCTGATAGGCTGACTTGAATCAGGTAGACAGGTATTAACATAGAGACCTACTGGGCTGCGTTGCTGTACAACACAATTGGCAATTGAGGCGACAGTGCTTATGCCTAACTCAAAGTCCTCCTCACCACTAACTCCGTCATTATGCTGGAAGCTATCTACCGCCAGAAACAAGGCAACGTTCAAGGTAGTGGTCGGTTCAAATACTTTGACTTGAAGTTTTTGATGACGAGCACTTGCCTTCCAATGAATATGCCTTAGGCTATCATGGGAACTATAATCACGCACACCAATGGTTCGGGTCGGGTCTTCAAAAATATGCCGCTCAGCCTTAGTCTCACCCAAGGGGTATAGCGCTGGCAGACCTAATTGAGTCAACGGGAAAATTTTGGGATAGACAATGACATAGTCAATTAAAGGCTGGGTGACAGAGCGAGGATAGAAGCCAAAGACATCCCCTGAGGTCACTGTGATTGGCCCCAAGGAATAGTATCCTCGCTTGCTACACAATAAGCGGTGTCGCCAATTTATCCCCATATACCACAGTAATGATGCAGCATTGCTCAAGAAATTAACCCCCGGCTTGTTTCCCGGCCTCAGGGAGATATCTGGCGTCAATCCAGCAGGTATTTCACTATCAATTTGTATCCAGGGAAGAGGCAACAGCTTGCGGTTGACCAGTCGCAGCCTTAACTCTACATATTCTCCGGGAAAGAGACGTTGCTCACTGAGAAACCTCTGACAGTTAACGCCTACCAGTGAGAGTCGACTCCACAATCTAGATATGCCAGCGGCAGATAGGAACAGGCCAAGGATAATAACCACCAGAAACTGACCAAACCAAGCAGCTAAAAGAAGAACTCCCAGCAAGGCCAGTAAGCCAAATTTCCCTAAAAGATACCCTGCTGGTTGAGTTGAATAGTTTTTGTTACCCGGGCTAGCAGTCTGAGCTTTAAATGGTAGACTCATCTCTACTTAAGTCACTATAAAAACCCAATCTTGAGCTTTTACACCTAATCGCTAATCCCAACCTAAAGCCTGCTCCACAGCAGCTAAATCAGCCGGAAGTTCAAGGAAAGGCTCAGCATTTTGCAGAGCGGTATCAGTGTCCTTCAGCCCGTTACCAGTTACCACGCAAACCACCCTTTTCCGAGAAAAATCCGTCTTTTGAGAAGAGAGCTTGATAAGTCCAGCGAAAGAAGCCGCTGAAGCCGGTTCGCCAAAAATACCTCCCTTAGTTGCCATGAGTCTTTGGGCAGCTAAAATCTCCTCATCACTGACCATATCAATGATACCGTCGGATTCATCACGGGCTGCCGTCGCCTTCTGCCAGCTAGCCGGATTGCCTATTCGTATCGCTGAAGCAACAGTTTCAGGTTTCTCAATAGCATAACCTCGAACAATAGGTGCCGCACCCTCAGCTTGAAATCCCATCATCTTGGGTCTGCTTTGCGCTCTCCCCGCCTGATGATACTCAACAAAACCTTTCCAGTAAGCGGTGATATTGCCGGCGTTACCTACCGGGATAAAAAGGTAGTCCGGGGCATCACCCAGAACATCAATAATCTCAAAGGCAGCCGTTTTCTGTCCCTCTATCCGATGGGGATTAAGCGAGTTCACCAGGGTAACCGGATGCTTCTGAGTTAGACTCCGCACTATAGTTAATGCCTGGTCAAAATTTCCGTCAATGGTAACTATCTTAGCCCCATAAATAATAGCCTGAGCCAGTTTACCCATAGCAATCTTGCCTTTAGGCACAACAATAATAGCGGTAAGTCCGCAATAGGCAGCGAAGGCAGCAGCGGAGGCGCTGGTATTGCCAGTTGAGGCACACATAATAGCCTTACTGCCAGCTTCAATCGCTTTGGCGACAGCTACCACCATACCCCTATCTTTAAATGAACCAGTAGGATTACACCCCTCCAGCTTAAAATATAGCTCTCCGCAACCAACCTCCTTCTCCAGTTCAGGACACCTGACTACAGGAGTATCGCCCTCACCCAGTGAAAACAGAGGTGTATTAGCTGTTACTGGAAGAAAACCCTTATACTTAGCCAAAACGCCGGATTTCATTATTGCCCCCTGTTCAAATCTCAACTCTAACAAAATTGCTTATCTTTTTAACCACCGCCAGATGCGCTACTTCTCGCAGAGCCTGCTGCATAGCTGCCTCTTTAGCCGGGTGTGTCATAATGACTATTTCCGCACTCCG
>CAYRNL010000050.1:2832-6328 GCA_964425705.1 uncultured Dehalococcoidales bacterium | reverse complement strand
CTCCTTTGCCCAAGGAAGGGAAAAGTCTATAGTGAAATCCTAAATTCCAAGCACGAAATTCTAAACAAATTCAAAGCACTAATTACCAAAACCCAAGAAACCAAATCCTTAGGCTTTGAATCTAGGATTTAGAAATTAGAGTTTAGAATTTATTCTTAGAAGGGGGATAGGTTGCTAACAAACAACCCTTTATAATACCCATAGGTCCAAGCACATAGCAAGGAAGATTAGACCCAGATAGGGAAAAGCCGACAGCTTATACAGTTTCCAGGCATTCCCAGAGGTGCTGGCAATCGCCAGTCGTGAGCAGGCATAGACCATAAGAATACTCAATACATTAGCTAGCACCAGATAGAGCCAGCCAAAGTTGCCGACGAAATAGAGACCGATGGCAGTGGCATACAGCATAAAGGAAAATGCCAGCAGTACCTTCACCGAGTTCTTAACCCTCCAGCTCATGGGAAAGAAGTTTAGACTGGCATCAATATACTCCTGCCGATGAGCAATCATGACACTCCACACATGGAGAGGCAGCCAGACAATCATCAGCAGGCACAATAACAGTATTTCCAAACCGAAAGCAGGTTGGACAGCAAACCACCCCATAAGCACCGGAGCGCAACTGGCTATAGCCCCCTGAGGAAAAACACATGTCCATCGCTTCCGAAAGATTACAGCAGCTACCGTCCCAATTAGGTCAGAATAAAAGCATAATGGATGCAACTGCCAGGCCAGAGCTAAACCAACAACGGTCAAACCGATGATTAACGGCAAAACTTTCTCTGGAGGGTAAATGCGCTTTGACGGCAAAGCCCTGTTTCGGGTACGAAGCATTCTGGCATCAACATCACGGTCAATGTAGTTGGTCAGCCCGTTAGCCCCGGCACTGGCTATCAAAATTACCAGAGCAATAAGAAGCAATCTTAAAGACAGCTCCCCGCTTCCAGCGATAACCGCAGCACCGATACCGATGAGGGTAATTAGACTGCTCTCACGGGGCTTTAATACTCCAATGTAGTTTTTGACCACTTTTTGCTAAAAATCTCCTGGTTAAACTAAATCCCTTAAGCAGAACCTCAATAATCTTCGGGCAATAGCTAAGCCTATAGCGCCAGCCAAAACAAAAATAGCTAACTTATATGACAACCCGTAAATAACCACACTGAGGGCAGTGGCTGATGCCGGCGGGTGCTCGGTGTTGGTAATGGTCATTACAAAAATGGATAGCCCTACCGCCAAAGCGCAGGCAAACCAAGTTATGAACTCCCAGTTCAGGGCTAATCTTCCCAGAGGACCGGCCAGGAAAGCATAGTAACAAATGGTGCCACAGATTAAGCCAACAGCATGCCCCCCGATTAATCTTCTCGGCTGTGCCGTAACTGAATTTGGCATGGCGAAAACAATAAAGGTGCTGGCGCCTAAAGCAGCAATGATAGCGGCATGGGTTAAGATTTCAATAAAATATAGGATTATGGCTACGGCAATTACGGCGAGTAAACTCTGTACGATATAGTTTCTGGGTTTCCTGACAAACGATTTATCAATAATCTCTATAGCCATTTCTTCCTATCAATCTAGCCCTGAGAGGCTTAAAAGTAGTTAGCGGTGATTTATGTCAACAAAGAGAAGCCTGGCCGAAAGCATTCTGTTACGGCTTCATCTGACGGGTCTCATCCAGATAACCTTGCAGGATGACCGCAGCAGCGATAGCATCGTCTCTAACCTTTTTCCTGGTCTTTCTGGGTCTAGCTTCTCGCATCAGGCGCCTGGCGGATACCGTGGTCAACCGCTCGTCTCTGAACTCTACAGGAACCTCAATGCAGCTACTCAGCTCCCGGGTAAAGTCTGTTACCTTCTCTGCCTGCTTACCCAGACTACCATCCATAGAGCGAGGCAGACCTACTATTATTTGCTTAACTTCATAGCGATTAACAATATCGGTAATAGCCTCTATATCGGCGATATCATCTTTACGGTCAATAATAGTAGATGGGCTAGCTAATATACCCTCAGCGTCACTGAGAGCCACCCCGATTCGCCTATCCCCGATATCCAGACCCAGACTGCGCGTTTTATGTGTACCTCCACACTTTCAGATTCTTTATCAACCCCACCCCTTTAGACATCTGTTAGCAACCTACCCCCTTTATCCTCCTCCCTTACAAGGGAGGGGGAATGGGTCGGGTAAGAGAGGCTTTGCCTCTCTTAAACTCTCCCCTGGTATTCTCCTTCAGAAGGGGGGCAGGGGGATAGGTTATTAAACGACCTCATATTAGCCTTCTCACCAGCTTCAGGGCTTCATCCAGCTTACTCTTATCCCTGCCGCCAGCCTGACCCAACCTGGCTGAGCCACCACCGCCACCACCAGTCACCTTAGCCACCTGATTTATAATTTTCCCGGCATCATAACCTTTAGCGACTAAATCCGGGGTTACCACCGCAATAAACAGGGGTTTATTGTCATAAACCGTGCCCAGGACTATCACGCCACTCTTTAATTTTTCCCGGAGCAGGTCGCACATCTCTCGCAACGCCTCCAGCCGTGAAGACGGTACCCTAACCGCCAATACCTTTACCCCATTAACTACCTCTACCTGACTTAGTAGTGACTCTACAATTCTCTTAGACAGCTCTCTTTCCAGAGCTAAGGCTCGCTTGCGCTCCTTGTCCCGTTCGGTAACCAGACCATGTGCTTTATCTAGCACGGTATCCAGTTCACTATCCAGATAGTCAGCAGTCTGCTGTAACTCGGATAGACGCCGGTCAACAAGTAACTCCGCTCCCCTGCCGGTAACCGCTTCAATACGGCGCAGCCCGGAACCGATACTGCTTTCGCTAGTAATATGGAGGAAACCTATCTCTCCGGTGGAAGCGACATGGGTGCCGCCGCAGAGTTCAATACTAACCGGCGGTTCGCCTATTTTTAATACCCGAACTACATCGCCATACTTCTCATCAAACAGGGCAATGGCTCCTTCCTCTACCGCTTTCTTATACGGGGTCTCCTCGCTATACACCTTCAGGTTCTGGCGAATCTTGTCGTTAACAATCTGGTTTACCTGCTCTATCTCTTCAGGCAACAGGGCAACCAGGTGAGAGAAGTCAAATCTAAGTCTATCCGGGGTTACCAGTGAACCCCGCTGTTCCACATGCTCACCCAGGACCTGACGTAGGGCTAACTGGAGCAGGTGAGTAGCGGTATGATTGCGGGCAATATCCAGCCGCCGCTCTTTATCTACCTTAGCTTCAACCTCATCCCCCACGGCTAGGCTACCTTCAGTAACATTGCCCTGATGGACAATAATATCTGGCGGGACCCTAATCGTATCAGTCACGGAGAAACGCCCCGATGGGCTGACTATCTCACCGATATCACCTACCTGCCCTCCCATCTCACCATAGAAGGGGGTGGAGTCTAAAATCAGGCTTGCTTCCTGTCCTTCGGGCACGGTATCAACCACCTCATTGCCCACCAAGAGGTTTAATATGATTGACT
>CAYRNL010000050.1:0-2732 GCA_964425705.1 uncultured Dehalococcoidales bacterium | reverse complement strand
AATCCACGGAAAGACCTCTACCGGAGGCGATTTCCCTGGTCAGTTCCACAGGGAAGCCATAGGTATCATATAACCTAAACGCTTCTTTGCCTGATATTTTATCCTTCCCTCGGCTGGTCACTTTTTCCATAATTCCATCTAATAGTTCCAGCCCGGTGCCAAGTGTCTCGCCAAACCTTGTCTCCTCACTCTCAATTACCCGGAGGATAAACTCCTGTCTCGACATTATTTCGGGGTAAATATGCCCCATCTGCTGGATGGTAACCTTAGCGGTTTCAGCAAGGAATGGCTTATCCAGTCCCAACCTCCGACCGAAGAGCACCGCCCGACGCAATATTCGCCGCAGTACATAGCCCCGACCTTCGTTGCTGGGAATTACACCATCACCGATGAGAAAGGTAATCCCTCGGGAATGTTCAGCAACTATTCGCATGGCATTGTCAATCTCACCGTTGGCACCATACTTTTTACCGGTCAGTTCAGATATTTGTTCCATTAACGGAACAAAGAGGTCGGTTCCATAGACAGAAGTCTTGCCCTGCATTACGGCAGCGGTTCTTTCCAAACCCAGGCCGGTATCAATGTTGGGGCGGGGTAATGGGGTGCGTCGTCCTTCCTTATCCTGGTTATACTGGGTAAATACCAGGTTCCAGATTTCAGTAAAACGACCGCAATCACAATTGGGACCGCAGGAAGGCTTGCCACAGCCAAACTCCTCCCCAAAGTCGTAGTGGATTTCGCTGCAGGGTCCGCAGGGTCCGGAATCGCCGGCTGGTCCCCAGAAGTTATCCTCCTCACCAAATCTCCATATTTTCTCCTCGGGAATACCCAGTTTTCGCCAGTAGTGGAAAGACTCATCATCATCAAGGAAAATGGTTATCCACAGGCGCTCCGGAGGTAACTTCAATCGCCGGGTAACAAACTCCCACGACCAGTTGATTGTCTCCTGCTTAAAGTAGTCGCCAATGCTGAAGTTGCCCAGCATCTCAAAAAAGGTGAGGTGACTGGAGTCACCTACCAACTCAATATCAGTGGTGCGAAAACACTTCTGACATGACGCCAAACGGTGATTGGGCGGCACAACTTCACCCAGATAGTAAGGCTTGAACTGCACCATGCCAGCACTGGTAAGCAGTAAGGTGGGGTCACCCCGAGGTATCAGCGAGGCGCTGGGAACAACGGTATGTCCTTTTTCCTCAAAGAACTTCAAAAAGAGAGAGCGAATATCGTCAGTGTTCATGCTTTCCTACGATTTTAGTGTAACTCATACTAGCTGTCAACGAATGGTCAATTTATGAGGCTGTTTAGAAAAGGATAAAGGTTAAGGGGTTGGTAAACAATCTTGAGCAGTTTACTAAGGAGAGATTAAAGAAACTTTACCCTTTTTAAGATGGGCACCTTACTGCCCTTGCTGCCAGGCAAAGACAGCCGCTCCAAACACCCCGGCATCATCACCGAGCTGGGAAGGGACTATGCGCACCGCCTGAGCTGATAGCGGGAAGGCTCTCTCCCTCACCACCTGTCTCGCTGGCTCAAGCAGGAGGTCTCCCATTTTAGACAACCCACCGCCAATAATAATCATCTCTGGATTAAAAATATTGACCAGATTGACCAAACCAATGCCTAAATAGGTTGCCGCCTGAGAAATAACCTCCAGCGCTAGAGAGTCCCCACCCTGAGCAGCAACTGATACCTCTTTGGCAGTGATATTCTCTATTTTTTTCCCTGCTATCTCAGTAAGAGAGGATTTTCCCCCACAGCCAATACGCCTTATTGCTTCCGTAGCTATCGCGGTCCCGGAAGCCAGCATTTCCAAACAGCCAGTATTGCCACAGTTGCACTTCGGTCCGTTGACATCAATGGTCATGTGCCCTATTTCCCCGGCACTGCCACACTGACCCGAGTATAGCTTGTTATCAATAATAATCCCACCACCAATGCCGGTGCTTACCGTTAGGTAAATAAGATTGCTTACTCCCCTACCGGCACCAAAGCAGTGTTCGCCCAGAACAGCAGCATTAGCATCGTTCACCAGAAAGGTTCTAACTCCGTATCTCTCGGTTACAATATTCCTCAACGGGATATCACGCCAGCCGGGAAGTCTCGGGGATAGGGTTACTATTCCCTCCTCAGTATTTATGGCTCCGGCGGCAGCAATACTGATACTGTGCAACTGAGAAAAGCTCATACTGGCTGAACTGAGTAGAGAATCTATGGCAGAGAATATCCGGTCAATTACCGCCTGCGGTCCCTCGTTAGCCAGGGTGAGACTATAATTCTTCGCCATCATCTCACCCTTATCGGAGATAATAGCCGGACGTATATTGGTACCACCCAAATCTATGGCTAAAACCGGCGGATTGTTCCTTCTACTCTTCGGCATACTAAGTGTTACTTTACCTTATATCGGTCAATTTGTGAAGTGGGAGATTTAGAAAGAGAATGTTTATTAACCTCACCCCCTTAATCCCCCTCTCCTTAAAAGGAGAGGGGGAAATAGTTTGGAAAGAGGGGCTAGCGCCCCTCTTAAACACCTCTGATTAAAAAACCCCTATCATCAGAGGAAGACGAGATATTAGAGAGGGGCTTAGCCCCTCTCTTACTTATATTCCCCCTTCCCTTAGTAAGGGAAGGGGGTCAGGGGGATAGGTTCTAAACGAACATCTAAGAGAAACGAAGCCTATAGTGAAATTCAAAACGCTAATTACCAAATCCCAAACCTTCAAGGTTTA
>CAYRNL010000049.1:0-6451 GCA_964425705.1 uncultured Dehalococcoidales bacterium | reverse complement strand
AGCGGTACTGGTTACCCACAATGAAACCTCTACCGGCGTTACCAATGACCTGGCTGCAATCAGCTCGGTAGTAAAGGAATTTGATAAGTTGCTACTGGTTGATGCCATCAGTAGCCTGGGTGCCATCAACCTGCCCGTAGATGAGTGGCACTGTGATGTTACCGTTACTGCTTCCCAGAAAGGGTGGATGACTCCCCCCGGTTTAGCTATGGTGAGCGTAAGCCAGAAAGCGTGGCAGGCATATTCAGAAGCCAAGATACCCCGCTTATACTGGGATTTTACCCAGGCCAAGAGCTACCTGGAAAAGGGGCAAACGCCATGGACACCAGCCCTTTCCGTCATATTCGCTCTGGAAATATCGCTGGAAATGATGCTGCAGGAAGGCTTATCTAATATTATTGCCCGACATACTCGAGTTGGCAAAGCAACCCGGGATGGAATAAAGTCGCTAGGCTTACCCCTCTTTGCTGACGAAAACCATGCCTCCAATACAGTTACTGCGGTGGCAGCCTCAGACGGGCTTGACATTGCCAAACTGCTCAAGATTATGAGAGAAGAGCACGGGGTTGAGCTGGCTGGGGGGCAAGGAAAGCTAGCCGGTAAGATATTCCGCATTGGCCACCTCGGCTGGGTAAATGATGATGACATTGAAACGGTAATATCAGCCCTCAAGGCGGCGCTGCCCAAGGCTGGCTTTAAGAGTGCTGGCTGATATCCCCGGCCTAATACCCCCGTTTATCGCATCTATCTGTCATCACTATAGACAAAGACCCAGGTTCTAAACGACCTTTATCGGTGGGCAATGGAAAGATGTCAGGAAAAGGTGCTAGAATATGACCAATGTATCATTGGGAGGACACACAGTGAACAATGAACCGATAGAGGTATATCTGGGTCTCGGCTCCAATCTGGGGGACCGTCAGGATAATCTGGACAGGGCGTTAGATTTACTGTCGCAGAGGTTACGAGTGGACAAGGTTTCCCCGGTCTATGAGACGGAACCGGTAGGTAACACCAATCAGCCTAACTTTCTCAACATGGTGTGTCAAGTTTATACCAGTCTGACTCCAACGGGGCTACTTGCCCTGGCTAAGGGCATCGAGAGAAAAATGGGCAGGACATCAGCCAAGCCCAATGCTCCTCGCCCTATTGATATAGACATTCTCTTTTATGGTGACCAGGTTATTGAGACTCCTGAACTAACTATTCCTCATCCCAAGTTAACGGAGAGAGCCTTTGTCCTTGCTCCCTTATCTCAAATTGCCCCGGAGTTACAGCATCCGGTAAGCGGTAAGACGGTTAATGAGTTATTATTGGGGCTGGGAGGAACGCAAGGCGTATTTGAACTGGGGAAAAGTTGAGAAAAGATGTATCAGGTATCGGTAGAGCAGCATTTTGACGCCGCCCATTTCTTGCAGGGTTATCACGGTAAGTGTGAAGCACTGCACGGGCATCGTTTCCGGGCGGTGGTTAAGGTAACAGCTTCCCGGGTTGACGATGTAGGTATGGCTTATGATTTCGTAGAGCTAAAACGGCACCTGAATGGTATTATCTCCAGGTTTGACCACACCTGCCTTAATGATGTACCACCCTTTGACAAGATAAACCCTTCTTCAGAGAATATCGCTGCCACTATCTATAATGAGCTTCAGAGTAAACTGACTGAAGCCCCCGTTTCTATCTCCTCGGTAGAGGTCTGGGAATCTCCCCAGAGCGGGGTAGCCTATAGCCCTGACTGATAGACTGCTTGTGAACCTCACCCCCTTAGATTTTGTTAACAACCTACCCCCTTTATCCCCTTCCCTTGGATTTCACCACAGGCTTCGTCCTTGTTAGCTGTTCGTTTGGAACCTATTCCCCTGACCCCCCTCCCTTACAAGGGAAGGGGGAAATAGAAGAAAGAGAGGCGTTGCCTTTCTAAAGCTTTCCTTAATCTGACTGATAATGAGGGAGTTTTAGAGGGGCTACCCCCCAAAGAGAATATCTTCTCCTTCTTAAGGGGGAGGAGATAAAGCAGGTTCCCGGAAAAATCAAAGATTTTTTCTGGGTGCTTAAAGGGCATAGGGTTAGTACTTGGGCTAACGCTGGTCCGGAGGCAACAGATTAGGGATAGTGTCCACGATAGGGTAGTGCACATCACATTTAGGACAGTACAGTGAGCCGGAGACTATCTCTTTCCTGTCTTCTTCCTTTACCTTGAGCTCCAACTTTCCCTTGCATACCGGACAGACCAGAATATTCATCAGTTCTCGTTTCATAGCTTGATTATACTACCCTGTTTTCTAAATATCGCTTCATTTCAGGGTAGCATCCCGTGCCTGATGCTATCCAGCGAGTCCAGAAGATGCTTGTGCTTTTTCTCATCTTCCAAGAGGTAGCTGAGCAAGTATTTTATGACCACATTTATCCCGGTACCCTTTAGATGAGAAATCATCTGTTCGGCATTTTCTACCATCTTCTTTTCCAGTTCGTTGTGGTGCGCAATCTTGTCCCACACCTCGGTCAACTCATCAGGACTCAGGGATACCGTCTTGTACTCCAGGCTGTCAGCTATCCACTCCTGAACTCGATGGTGCATCAGTGAATCTCTTTGTATTATCTCCATTACCAGGCGAATAACCGGGTTGCTGGTCTTGCTAATAATCTGGGCAGTGGAAGCGACGGAATCAGTTTCAGCTTTTTGCCAGTTCTTCATGGTGGCAATGATTTCTTGTTGCAGTTCTTTCATCGTCATGTTTCACCTCCACGGTTGCGTTACCCTGTTACTAAAATTATACAATTTTTCTCCACCTTTAGCTATGTTCTCGTTTTTCGTCATTTATAGTGAGTAGCTTTGACAACTGATACAACATATGCTACAAATTTAGAAAACCCGTTGCCCAAAAAGAAAAGGCAGGCTCTTTAAGAAAAGCTCGTGGGGGTGGTGAGCAGGCTGAGTAAAATGAGTGGCTTCTTTGATTATTTCCAGGTATCAGGGCTAGCCCTGTTTCTTTTCCTGGTCGTGGGTAGAACTGTGTATCTGCGTTGGACTAAGAAAATCTGGGTAAATGCCAGGCGCAGTTCGCTTTCAGCCTGAACGGAAGCAGCCATTAATTTAGGGAGGGATAATATGAAACTAAGGGATATCTTAAAGCTAATCATAAGTATTGTTGCCTGTCAATGTGCCGGTGTTATCGGTTCTATTTTTACCAGTACTGAAATCCCAACTTGGTATGCAGCCCTGGAAAAGCCATTCTTCACTCCGCCCAACTGGTTGTTTGCCCCTGCCTGGATTACCCTGTATCTGCTTATGGGAATATCAGCGTTTTTCGTATGGCGCAAAGGGTTGATTAACCGACCGGTCAGGCTGGCGTTGCTTGTTTTTCTGCTCCAGTTGATTCTAAATGTGTTGTGGTCGGTGGTCTTCTTCGGGCTTCACTCTCCGCTCTGTGGGGTCATTGTGATTGTCGCCCTCTGGATTGCGATATTATTTACTATTCTCCGCTTCTTCCCGATATCAACCCTGGCCGGGGCACTGCTTCTGCCCTATATCGGATGGGTAAGTTTTGCTGCAGTTTTGAATATCTCAATACTGGTATTAAATCCATAGGCTGACTAAAGCATATAACGAAGATTTTTGAGGTTGGATTTGCCCAATTATCATCAGATATTGACAATCTGATTGATGAGGGCTAGACTTAAGTTTGAACATATAAAGCAGCCTAATATAACATAGTTATAGTCCTGGTTCAGGAGTTGAGGGGATGGAATAAGGGCACGGTAACCGCTAAACAATATGGCGGTGGCTGGTGCCCTTTTCAATTTAACAAGGAGGAGGTGTCATATGGCAACCTATGTTATTCTCAGTCGGATTTCCCCGGAGGCATTTCGTGACCCCAAGGACTTTAAGAAACTAGCTGACATGGTGTCGACAAAAATTAAGAGTGAATGTCCCAAGGTTGTTTGGAAAGATAGTTATGCTCTTCTAGGGCGCTTCGACGTCGTTGATATAGTTGAGTCGGACGACCCGAAACAGGTTGAGAGAGCAGCCATGATTATCCGTGCCTTTGGACATTCGTCGACCGAGACATTAATGGCGACACCATGGAAGGAGTTTCTGGCGAATCTCTAACACTTACTACTGTAGTCAAGCAGTGCCATTTTGGTGAAGCAGGAACGAAATTCGTCTCCCAAAAGGTGATAGCGAAAGCTAGCTTTGAACCAGCGAATACTGAGCTGCTTAGAAGGGTTGCTTTGACTGGTTAAAGGCGTTGACAGCTAGATGCCGTGGGCGCATAATCGGTGTCAAGAAGGGTAGGGATGAGGTTTATCTTTTGCCGGTTCAAGGCAGCGGGAAGTTGACTCCTGTAAAGTCTGGTATCACGATTTCCAATGAAACAGAAGACTTACCGTTATAGTTTAGCGTGGCAATTGTTAATTGCTTTGCTTCTGGCATTGTTCTTGTCACTGATTAGTTCTTTTCCTGCAGCAGCTCTTAGCCTGGAGGACTATTTCCAGCTCAGCTATGAGCCGGTCAGCTTGAGCAAGAACGAGATTCACGGAAGCGAGGTTTTCCAGGCTACTATCGCCGGGCGTGCTGCCTGCAGTAAAGACCTGCCCGTACCGGCGACTGAAGCCAGCATTACTTCGCGTGTTGTAGCTGAGCATAAGGCAGGAGGTGGCAGAGTAACCCTGAATTCGAGCTATGTGGTAACCATTAAGCCCTTTCCCTCTAAAGAGGGCGATATTGCTGAGATAAACCAGGTTGTTCCTCTCAAGTTCCCCGCCCAGGCTGAATCAGGTGACTACGATATTATCGGGGAGCTTATTAGAGCCGAAGTTAAAGTTGGGATTGGTACTCTTAAGGTTACCGACTATCTTCCCAAGAAGCAGTCTATGTCCTCGGTAAAGTATATCGCTCCGGAGTCAACGTCTGAACCAGAGCCGGCGCCAACACCGGCGCCAGCAGAGACACCAGCACCAGCGGAGACACCGGCGCCTAATCTCCTAACCACACTACAGTGGTATGGTCTCCCCTGGTGGGTGTGGCTGATAGTCGCTGTTGCTGTCATCACTACCATCGTCAACATCACCTGCTGCCTGCGGCGTCGCTCATCATAATTCGGGGGGATATTTACAATGATTAGGTTTGTGAAATTCGTTTCGATTTTAATTGTTCTCCTGGTATCAGTTTCTTTGCTCGCCTGCAGCGGAGTTAAAACCATGCCACAGGACGATTCTCAATTACCGGAACAGGAGGAGGAAAATATGGTTGACAGGGTAGTTAAAAGTGATGAGGAGTGGCGACAGCTACTTACCCCGGAGCAATATGAAGTTACCCGGCAAAAGGGAACGGAGCCGCCTTTTACCGGTAAGTATTACGACTTCAAGGGAGAGGGCATTTACCAGTGTGTTTGTTGCAACAATGACTTGTTCAGCTCGGAGACAAAGTTTGATTCCGGGACAGGCTGGCCGAGCTTTTGGACTCCGATTTCAGAAAAAAGCATTAAAACAGCCACCGACACTTCTTATGGAACGGTAAGGACGGAGGTAATGTGCCGGAGGTGTGATGCCCATCTCGGGCACGTGTTTAACGATGGTCCACCACCCACCGGGCTTCGTTATTGCATCAATTCAGTGGCACTGGAGTTTGTTGGAAAAGAGCCGAAGTAGGGTCAGCAACCGTTCATTACAACACTCCAGATGAAATTTATTAAATTAATGCTGCAGCGGTAAGCTTTGTTAGTCTTCTTCTTTCAAGCTTGCCACCATTTGTCTGCCCATCTTTCGGGCTTCTTCTACCACTGGTAGGTTATCCGTAATTTCCCCCGGTTTGTCGGCATAACCGCTGACTATAAACTTTCCATTCTTCTTGATGTCGAAAGACCAGTCGACGAACTGGTTCAGGGTATGCAGTGTATCTTCAATACCCACCTGCTCACCTACTACGATTAAACCTACGACTTTGGCTCGCGGCTTCTGGTCTTTCTTGTAAATGAAATAGTTACGGTCTATGAATGCTTTCATCTGGGCGGTAACATTGTACCAGTAGACCGGTGTTGCCAGGATAACCCCGTCAGCCTGGCAAAACTTATCCAGAATCCAGGCTGCGTCGTCCTTCTGCAGGCAGGAATCGTAAGAAGCGCAGTCCTCATGTCCGAGGCAGGGGTTCACCTTGTATTGGCTGAGGACAATCTTTTCGGTTTGGGCGCCCAGCTTTGCCGCTTCGCCGAGAGCCTGCTCCACAAGGTAATTGGTGTTGCCCTTCGGTCGGGGGCTGCCGACTATTGCCAGTAGCTTCAATTCATCCTCCTTAAAGACCTGCTGACATTATAACACAGGGGATATGTACAAAGCAGGCAAGACAACGCATCTAACCTATTTGCTTAATTCCTTGGTAGCGGGGGTTGAATTAGAACTAATGAATTTCGGGGGTGTAATAGCCTTGACAGCTACTTGCGCAGATTGTAGA